>WAQS01000200.1 GCA_015520115.1 Ferroglobus sp. | reverse complement strand
CTTTAAGACAGTACAAAAGCAACAGATGAGTCGAAACATTATTATACATCTAACGTAAAGTAGAGTTATGAAAATCGAAAAAGTGAAGAAAAAATCCGCGGGAGTTTGCAAGTGCCACAACTCCTGCAGCTAAAATCAAATTTTTATTTTTTGGAGGTGGTGATTTGAAAGGGAAGTTTATAACCGCAGCCATAATTGGCTTCTTCTTGGCTTTTCTGCTCTACAACAGCTTCGTTCTCTTTCCAAAGGAAAAAGCCTTCAAATCTGTGTCTCCCGAGGAGTTCTATAAGCTGATGCAGAACGAAGAAGCTTTTGTAATAGATGTTCACGTTCCGGAGCAGAAGCATTTAAACGGAACCGACGCTTGGATACCCTACGACAGAATTGAAGAGTTCGCTGATATCCTGCCCAAAGATAAGAATACACCCATCCTCGTTTACTGCAGATCCGGACAGATGAGTAAAATAGCAGCTTCAAAACTCGCTCAAATGGGGTACAAAAACATCTACGAACTTGATGGAGGTATCTTAGCTTGGCAGAGAGCGAATCTGCCTTACTGAGCTAAACAACACCCCACGGAGCTGAAGAGTACTTCCACACCGCTATTAAAACTGAGAAAATCAACACCACAATTTTCAATTTTTCGTAGTCCACGAACATGACTTTGGCAAGGAAACTCGAATCTTCGAAGAGAGCGTTTTTCTGTATCGTCGAGAGCATCCATACTACTCCAACCACGCTCGATAAAACGCCAATCAGAAGGAAGAATTCCGTGTACAACGTGAGGAAATAGCTTACTCCCACCCCAAGTAGAGGAACTGCATCAGTCACATGGTGAAGACAGCAAGCTACCATGCTTCCTGCTGAAATCCCTCCGGTGGCTATGCTTTTACAACTTTCACGATAAGATTTTATGTGGGTGTAAAGTGCAATCTGCAAACCGAAGCCAGCGCTGATTGGGAATACGTACATCCAGTAGCTCCTTAGATTCCATATAACTCCTTCATAACCAGCTGTGACGTAATTCACGAGAATATAGAAGGCAAGAAGGAAAACAAAAGCTATAAAACCATTTCTCACTTCCTTCATATCTCCCACTCCAAAACCCTCTCACTCTCAAGCTTCACAACAAGTCTGAATTTTCCAGACCTCTTTATTTCTTCCAGCGCCTCTTCGGGAAACTCAAGAATCCCAATTCTGTGATGTCCCCAAGATTTTTCGTCTTCTTTCCAAGAAACTGGAACAAAATTTTTCCCATTAACTTCAAGAGTCGTTCCATTCGCTATATCGTAAATGTAAAGGTCTCCGGAATGCGTGTCGAGTCTGAAGTAGAAGGTGGGCTTTGTCAATTCTGGATACTTGGGATTCAGATACATGGCGGTAACTTGAACATTACCGTAACTTACTTTGACGAGATCCTCCTCCTTCAATTCCTTAGGTTTTCCGTAAAAATTATAGAGAATCGAAGATACTCCGGCAAAAACGAGAATTGCTGCAATCAACAATTTCCTGTCCATATTTTGCATTTGATGTAAAATAAGGTATATATCGTTTTTGTTTTACACTTCGTCAAAGATGCCGGTGCGATTTCCCGAGATGTAGTATATTTTAAAGGGCTTGCTTTTAACTCCCGGCATTCCCGGAGATCCCGTTGGCATTCCGGGGAGCGAAATTCCTTCTATAGCGGGTTTTTCCTTTAAAAGTTTGTCTATAGCCTCTCTTGGCACGTGTCCAACAACATAATAATCCCCAATGTAAGATACGTGGCAGCTCCAGAGTTTTCTTGGGATGTTGTGTTTCTCGTAAATTTCTCTCAAACTCTGAACGTTCACGATCTCAACGTTGTATCCCTCTTCTTCAAGGTACTCAGCATACTTCTCACAACACCCGCAAGCTTCAGGTTTGTATATCACAACCTGCAATGGGGCATTGCCGAAGTTTAAGTAAAGACCAAAGGCTAAAATTATCCCCAACCCCACCATCAGAAGACTCAAAATTCTCATGAAAGGAGCTGGTTGAAAAAGTATAAGTACTTTTTCATTAGGTGTAAAATATGGTGAAAAAGGGATTGGATAAGAGAAGGTACGATAAAGTTGCCAGATTTTACGATATCTTCGAGTTTCCCATGGAACTCTTAGCTTTTTCCTCTTGGAGAAGAGAACTTCTGAAAAGGGTCGAAGGTAACCTCGTCCTTGAAGTAGGAATCGGAACCGGAAAAAATATTCCCTACTACAAAAACTGGGAGGTAGTTGGAGTTGACATAAGCAGAAGGATGATGGAAAAAGCGATAAAGAGGGTTAAAGAGAACAAAAAAGTCGTTCATCTGATCCAAGCCGATGCTGAAAGTTTACCCTTCAAAGATGGTGTTTTCGACGCAATCATATCCACCTACGTTTTTTGCTCCGTGGAGAATCCCATAAACGGGCTCAAAGAGCTCTACAGAGTTCTGAAGAAAGGTGGTAAAGCGTATTTTCTTGAACACATGAGGAGCGAAAGTGAATTCGTCGGAAAAATTCTTGACGCTCTAAACCCCCTCTTCAGAAAGCTCGGTCCGGAGATAAATAGGAGAACAGTGGAAAATATAAAAAAGGCGGGATTCAAAATTATTGAGGAAAGGCATTTAATGACGTCGATTTTCAGAATGATAGTGGCTGAAAAAAGTTAGTTGAGGAGGTTTTTTATTAGTTCCTTCACCTTCCCCTCGATAACCTCGCAAAGCTTCAGAACTTCTTCGTAGCTATTCGGAATGGCAAATTCCCAAACTTCGTCGATTCTCCGAACATCAACGTTTTCATCAAGAGAAATTACGTAGTCCGCATCCTCAAGCATATCTTCTGTTAGCTTCTTCGGCTTTGTCAGTTTGACTCCATGCTTTCTTGCGAACTCCACTGCAATCTCGTTAAGACTCTTTGAAGGG
>WAQS01000199.1 GCA_015520115.1 Ferroglobus sp. | reverse complement strand
CCGCAAATTCCTCTTCTACTTCTCCCACAAATTTTCCATCCGTAGTTATCACCGCTATCTCCGCCTCATCCGGAATGGTTCCGACGTTGAGATAGTAAATCGGTCTTATCAGCTTCCCTCTTCTCCCAAATTCCATAGTCTTTTCGTCAAACCAAATTTTTCCGTACACGTTCTTTCTTTCGAGTTCGGAGTAAGCACCGCTTAGGTACCTAAGAACAGACAGAAATTCTTCTTTAGTCAGATCTTTGTAGGGATATGCTCTCCTTATGAGCTCCAGAGCTTCGTCAACCTTCCACCTCTTTTCTATCGACATTCCGACAACATGCTGGCAGAGAACGTCCAAGGGTTTTTTGGGAATGTGAATTCTATCGAGTCTCCTTTCCATAGCCTCTTTAGCTAAAACTGTGCACTCGACAAGGTCGTCGTGGTCCACAACAACTATCCTTCCAACGCTGACTTCGTGAAGCTTGTGACCGCTCCTACCGATTCTTTGCAGAGCCCTGTTTATGCTCTTAGGCGAGCCGAGGAGGATGACGAGATCGATGTATCCTATGTCTATCCCCAACTCCAAGGAGGTTGAGGAGACAACGCATCTGAGTTCGCCTCTTTTTAGTTTGTCTTCTACCTCAAGCCTAACCTCTTTGGAAAGGGAAGAATGATGAGCGGCAATCGGAAAATCTTCACCAAGCTTCTTTTTCAAGTGGAAAACCACCCTTTCTGTAGCGCTTCTCGTATTTGTGAAGATTAGAGCGGTTCTGGACTTCCTGACCAAATTTGCGAGAGTAGTGTATAATTTTTCGCTTATCTCTTCGGCACTTTCCCTGAAGAAGTCGTCTATTGGCGAAATTACTTTTATGTCCATCTTCTTTTCGAAGGTAACGTCAGCGATTACGCAATCTCTTTCCCTCCCATTTTCGTAACCCACTAAGAACTTCGCCACCTCCTTCAGCGGGTGAATTGTGGCAGACAGCCCTATTCTAACCATCTTGCCTTTCTGAAGCCTTTGAAGTCTCTCGATGCTAAGCGTTAAGTGGCTACCCCTCTTATTTTCAGCCATCGCGTGAACTTCATCAACGATCAAAAATTTCACTTCGCCAAGGTACTTAGAAAATTTTGGAGAGCAGAGGATTATCGCGAGACTTTCGGGAGTCGTTATCAGAATGTGAGGTGGCTTTTTTAGCTGCCTTTGCCTTTCGCTCTGAGCTGTATCTCCGGTTCTTACTGCAATCCTTATCTGCTCAAGCTTGATTCCCTTTTTCTCGGCAAGTTCGTAGATTTCGGTTAGCGGTTCTTCCAAGTTCTTTTTTATGTCGTTGTTCAAAGCTTTGAGGGGAGAAACGTAAACCGCATAAACCTTATCTTCCAACTCCCCTTTTTCCGCTTTCTCAACTAAGAAGCTGATAACACTGAGGAAAGCCGCGAGAGTTTTTCCGCTTCCGGTTGGAGAAGAAACGAGAACGTTGTTTCCCTTGAATGCTTCCACTATCGAGTACCTTTGCGGAGGTGTGAACGTTCCGTACTTTTCTTTAAACCATTCCCTCACCAGAGGGTGTAAATAGCTGAAAATTTCCTCGTCGCTGTATGCTTTTCCTTCCCTTATCACGTATCATGAAGTTTCGCCGACTTGTTATTAACGGTTACTTATTTCCAAATAAAAACTTAGAAAGATTTTTATAATGTTCCGAACAACAAACACGTAATAGCTTACACTATAATTTTATTTAGTAAAATTTTCAATTTATCATGATTAATTACAATTATGTTTATCCGAAAATATTAGGGAAATTTATCTTGTGCAACAAAATTTGAGATTCGAACATGATAAGCTACCACGAGACCGTAAACGAAATGTACGAGAGGGTTAGGGAGGAAGAACTGAGCAACATCGCAGACAGGTATGAGGCGCAGAAATTAAAGTGCTCTTTCTGTGTTCAGGGGTTAAGCTGCCAGCTTTGTACGATGGGGCCGTGCAGGCTTAGCGATTTAAATCCCTTTGGGGCTTGTGGATTGACGAAGGCTGGAGTAGCCATCAGGAACTTCGTTCACAGAAATATTCTCGGAGCTACGGCCTACACTTATCACGCCATTGAAGCTGCAAAGACGCTTAAAGCTACCGCAGAGGGAAAAACTCCTTTCGAAATTAAGGATGTTGAAAAGTTGAAATGGTTCGCGGAGTTACTTGGAATAGACACGAACAGAGATCCGAGAGAGATAGCCAAGGAGGTGGCTGATTTCGTAATTAAAGATCTGAGTTCTCACGAGAGGAGCAAGCTCGTTGAAGTGTTCGCTCCCAAGAAAAGACTCGAAGTTTGGGAAAAACTTGCGCTAATTCCAGATGGTGTTTTTCAGGAAATACTCACTGCGGCAACTTCCGCCATGACCAACGTGGACTCAAATTACGTTAGTCTGGCTAAGAAGGCTATGAGGATGAGTATCTCAACGATTCTCGCTGCACAGCTTTCCCTCGAAGTAATTCAGGACGTACTCTTCGGAACCCCAACTCCGCATGAAGCCTACGTAGATCTGGGTATTATCGATCCCGATTACGTGAATATCGTTGTGAACGGGCACGAGCCTTTTGTTGGAATGGCTCTCATAAAGCTTGCGGAGAGGGAGGACGTTCAGAGGAAAGCGATTGAAGCTGGAGCTAAGGGGTTGAGAATAGTTGGCTCGATAGAAACCGGTCAGGAAATTCTCCAGAGAGTAGAATCTCCAGTTTTCGTTGGTCTAACAGGAAACTGGATTACGCAGGAATTCTTACTTGCCACCGGGG
>WAQS01000198.1 GCA_015520115.1 Ferroglobus sp. | reverse complement strand
GCTCCAGCTCTTATTCGATAAGCATCATCTATCTCCACCATCCTTATGGCTATAGCCATATCAGCTGAATTGTTAACGGAAAAGTATCCGACGCAACCTCCGTAAACTCTCCTTTTAGACCTCTCCAGCTCATCTATTATCTCCATAGCTCTGACTTTAGGAGCTCCAGTTAACGTTCCCGCGGGGAAAGCAGCTTCCATTGCCTCAAAACAGCTCACGTCCTCTCTAAGCTCTCCAACCACCTCACTCTCTATATGCTGCACGTGGCTGTACTTTATCACCTCCATGAACTTCGTCACTTTAACGCTTCCAGCCTTGCAAACCTTTCTGACATCGTTCCTTGCAAGATCTACGAGCATAACATGTTCAGCTCTCTCCTTCTCATCGGAGAGAAGAGATTCCGCTATCTTCGAATCTTCCTCCTCATCTCTACCTCTTCCAGCTGTTCCGGCGATGGGATTTATTTTCAGGATGTTGTTTTCGACAGATGCCATTGTTTCCGGAGAAGCACCAACCAGACTCTTTTCGAACTCAAGGAGGAACATGTACGGACTCGGATTTATCCTTCTCAGATTCAGATAAATCTGTAATGGAGATAAGTCGGAGGAAACTCTGTATTCTCTTGACAAAACAACCTGAAATATTTCCCCCTCGTATATGTAATCCTTCGCCTTGGAGACCATTTCGATGAAATCATCCTTATCTGCGTCGCATCCCAAAATGTTGGAATTTTCTTTCTCCTCTTTAATTTCGCTTCTCTTAGCTTTTTCAATAATTCTTTCCGGATTCGATTCAGCAGAGTTCAAGCTCAAAAAGTACGTCTGCTTATTTACGTGATCCACAATGAAAATATCCTTGTAAAATCCGAATTCGGACATTTCTCTTACCTCCCCTCCAAGGTAGTTCTGGACTGCATCATAGGCAATGTATCCGACGAAGCCTCCGACGAACTTTCCTTCAGCTTTTTCGAATTTTGCTATTTCTTTTAAAGCTTTAAACGGGTTTGTTTCTCCGGAGAATTTCTTTCCATCAACTTTCGTTCCCTTCCCACTTATTTCAACAACGAACTCCGGATTTGCACCAATGTAGGAGAACCTCGCCCTCTTCTCGTGCTTGGTGGCTGATTCAAGTAAGAAAGGATAGTCCTCATCTCTCAAAGCGGAGTAAATCTTTACCGGCTCAACGAATTCAAATCTCCTTAGAAACATTGATTATCTCCTCCAGCTTTTTAACAGCTTCCCCAGAAAGAGCGTGTTTAACGACTTCAACGCACTCATCAAGCTCCCCAAATTCGGTGGAATAGAGAGCCAAACTTGCATTGACAAGAATAAACGTTCTATCTTCCTCCAAACCTCTTCCGGAAAGTACAGCAGCAATTCTTTTCGCGCTTTCCTCCGGAGAAAAGCATGGGACTATTTTCGCTCTTTTAACTCCAAAATCTTCCGGCTTTAATTTGTAAATCTCAATTTCACGATTCACCTCAGCGACGACCGTTTCATTTTTCGGACTGACTTCATCCAAGCCGCTTCCGTGAACAACGACTCCCCTCTTAACGCCAAGAATTTTCAACGCCTCGGCAACCTTTTCGACGAGATCTTCTGAGAAAACTCCTACAAGCTGATGGGATGGGTTTGCCGGATTCGCTAAAGGTCCGAGGACGTTGAAGATCGTTCTTATCCCCAGCTCCCTCCTCACGCCCATAACTTTTTTGAGAGAATCGTTGTAGAGGGGGGCGAAGAGGAAAGTGAAATTCGTTCTGTCCAAAACTTCTTTCGCCTCTTCCGGCTTCAAATCTATTTTAACTCCAAAAGCTTCGAGGACGTTGGCGGAACCGCTCTTAGAGGTGATCGATCTGTTTCCGTGCTTGGCGACTTTTCTAAAAAGAGAAAGGATTACGGCTGAAGCGGTGCTAACGTTTATGGTTAAAGCCTTATCCCCTCCAGTTCCACAAGTGTCGCAAACCTCGCCAAAGTTAACTTTCAAAGCCTTGTCCCTCATCGCTTTCGCAAAACCGGCAAGCTCCTCAGCTGTGAAGCCCTTGGTTTGGAGGGCAGAAAGATAGGCAGCTATTCTTATCGGACTCTCTTCAACCAATTGGTTGTAGAGTTCGTAAGCCTCCTCAAAGCTCAAATTTTTTCTTTCAACAATTTTACTCAGCATAGTTTAGCCTCCACAAAAGATTTTACAACTTCCTCAGTCCTCTCAGCTTTCATAAAAGCGGTTCCTATCAAAGCTGCGTCGGCAAACCTTAAAGCTATTCTCAGATCCTCCAAATTCGTTATTCCGCTCTCGCTAATTTTCACAAAACTGTTTGGAATTAATTTGGACAACCGCTTCGTAATTTCAACACTCCCATCGTCCTTCTCAAGCTTTCCAATGTCTCTGTTGTTTATCCCGACTATCGGGGTTTTTGTTTCCAGAGCCATTTTAACTTCCGTTTCGCTGTGAACTTCAACAACGCTCTCAATTCCGTGCTCCAAAGCGAAGTCAACGAACTCCGAAGTTTTCTCTCCAAGAATTCTCGGCACTATCAAAATCGCATCTCCGTCAGCTTCGGCAGTTCTTTCAATTTCGTTTTTACTCGTTATGAAATCCTTTCTCAAGACTGGAAGCTGAGAATATTTGCAGATCTGCTTAAACAGTTCGAAGTTCCCCTTGAAATACCTTGTTTCGGTTATGTATGAAATTCCCGCCACGTTGCAGCTCTCGTATATTTCCAGTATTTTAAACGGATCTCTACCCTTGAGCAGATCTCCGTATTTGGGAGAATGGATTTTTATCTCAGCTACACTTGGGTTCAACCTCTCCTTTATTCTCCTTCTGATCATGTTTGACAAGTTTATTCCCATATTATAAGATTGAACTCGTTTATTGTATTTAAACTTTGCTAAAGAGAATATGCATAAAATAATGTAAAATTATCTAAAATGGATTAAATTAGTATTTTTAATGCCATATTATAAAAACAGAAACCTGTAAACGAATTTCGTCGGAAGCGTTTTAAGCTTCCATGAATCATTAACATTTATGAGAGTTTTGATATTAGCTGGTGGGAGGGGAACAAGACTTTTTCCTCTCAGCAGGGAGCACTTTCCGAAACAATTTCTAAAAATCTGGAATAATAAATCCCTCTTACAGCTCACCGTCGAAAGGGCTTTAGAGTTTGCAGAAGAGAGTAACATCTACGTCATTGCCGGAGAAGACTTCAAGTTTCTCATAAGCGAACAGCTTAACGAAATAAATGCCGATTGCAACATTTTAGTTGAACCGGAAGGCAAAAACACGTTTCCGGCTATAGTCTACGGAGCGCTGGAGATAGAGGAGGGGACAATGCTCGTTCTCCCCTCGGACCACTACGTTGAAGGGGATCTGTACAGCTATTTTAGGCTCGCTAAAAACTTCGCGAGGGAGTACTTGATCACTTTCGGCATAAAGCCCAGCAAACCGCACACCGGCTACGGCTACATAAAGCCGGGGGAAAGCATAGGGGACGGAATTTTCAAAGTCGATCAGTTTATAGAAAAACCAGACCTCGAAAAGGCTAAGGAATACGTCAACTCCGGTTATTACTGGAACAGCGGAATGTTTATGTTCGATGCCGAACTTTTCTTGGAGGAAGTTGAAAGGCTTTACCCCGGACTTGTTGAAACATTCAAGAGAAGCATAAAAGACGGATATGAAGCTTGTGAAAGCACGAGCATAGATTACGCGGTGATGGAAAAAACTGATAAAGCAGCTGTTGTTCCCGTCGATGTATTCTGGAGCGATCTCGGCAGTTACGACTCTCTTTACGAAGTTATGAAGAAAGATAAGGACAAAAACGCTATTCTTGGAGAATTCATAGGTATTGACTCGAAGAGGAACCTCGTGATCAGCGAAAGGCTCGTGGCTGGAATAGACTTGGAAGATTACCTCATTATAGATACAAGAGACGTTCTCCTTGTCTGCAAGAGAGGGGAGGCTGAAAGGGTAAAGAAGATTGTAGAAATCCTAAAAGAGAGGGGGGACAGAAGAGTTATAGAACACCTAACAATTGCAAAACCGTGGGGAAGCGTGACAACCCTTGAAAGCTCCGTTTTTTACAAAATAAAGAAGCTCACGGTCAAACCCGGAGAAAAGCTAAGCTTGCACGCTCACATGCACAGAAGTGAGAACTGGGTTATAGTGAGCGGAATAGCGAAGGTGACTGTTGAGGATAAAGAGTTCTATTTGAGGAGGGGCGAAAGCACGTTCATTCCAGCCGGAGTGAAGCACAGACTTGAAAATCCGGGGAAGATACCTTTGGAAGTCATAGAAGTCTCCATAGGAGAGTACTTGGAAGAGGATGACATAATTAGATACGAGGATGAGTATGGAAGAAGTTAGCGTGAAATGTCCGATATGTAAGAAAGAGCACAAATACAAGGCGGAAATTCAACTTGTGAGCTGTAAAGGAAAACCGATGGCTTTGATAAAAGACAGACTCGGATGGAGGTTGATGGAAGTCAAAATCATAAGTGAGAG
>WAQS01000197.1 GCA_015520115.1 Ferroglobus sp. | reverse complement strand
TTATTTTTTCGACTAACTATAAATTATTAACTCCCAAAAACGATTTATATCGTCGCGAAAGCTATCTAATTGAGCTGCCGAGGTGGCCTAGCTGGTCGGGGCGACGGACTCATAATCCGTAGGTCGCGGGTTCGAATCCCGCCCTCGGCATCCTTTCTTTTTAATTCATATCCCAGAATTCGAAAAACAGCATCATAACTTTTAGGAAGGTACCTATTTTGGTTTTTGAGTGAGGGATGTTTGAAGAATCCACATCTTACAAAGAACTATATGTAGGGGTATGGAAGGTTTGTGATGGAAAAGTTGAGGGATGAGTTATGCAGATAAAGTTCGTAAGAAAGGTTAGGGCGAAGGACTTGATTAAGGAGTTTGAAAAGAAGTACGGCAGTTTGGAGAGGCTTGAGAAGTACTTGAAAAGACATCCAGATGACTACGTCGCTTTAATGAATTACGAAGACTGGAAGCACCTTCTGGAAAACCCCGACGTCGAGGTTGAGGAAGGGGTAATCATCGTCACAAACACTTCTTTCTTACGCTGAATAATCTTCGGATCCATCGAATTCAATGTCTTTTTTAAAATCATCGTGCTCGGCGATTGAACTTGACGTGTTCATGCTTTCTCAACAGATCCATGCTCTCCTTGCACCATCTCACCGCTTCCCGCAAGCTCCAACCGTTCTGGAGTGTCATGTAAGTCAAGGCGATTAACAAAACCGGATCGTGCGGCTTTTTTGCTCCCGTTTATTTCCTCTGCCTCTTCTCAGCTATGCCTTCCAAAAGCCGGAAAGTTCGAAGAACTGCTGATAGCTTCAGGCAGAGTAATCGATTAAATGAGTTGTGCCGGTTAAATTCGGTTACTGCTACTGTAATTTTCGATGTTATTTATGAGGGCGAAAGTTGACGATAAAGGGATAGTATATCTTCCGAAATCCGTTAGAGAGAAGATTGGTGGAGAGGTTTTCATCGTCGAGGTTAAAGGTGGAGTTCTGCTGATACCGAACCATCAGATCCTCTGAAGGAGCTTGAGGAAATCGACAAAAAACTCTCTGATAAGCCAGTCAAAAAACTTAGGGAAGAAATCGAAGCAGCGGCTATGGAGGAAATCGAATGATTTATGCCGACATGGATTTCTTTCTTACGCTCCTCAAGGAAAAGGACTGGCTTAAAGAGAAAGCAAAGAAGGCTCTGATAGGGTACGAAGGGTAGATAACGTCGTCCATTGTAACCTTCATAGAGCTTGCCTTCTTTGCTAAGAAATACGACCTCGACGTCGTAAAGCTATTCACGAGCGTCATGGCAATCTG
Organism: Ferroglobus sp.; assembly: GCA_015520115.1. Taxonomy (GTDB): domain Archaea; phylum Halobacteriota; class Archaeoglobi; order Archaeoglobales; family Archaeoglobaceae; genus Ferroglobus. The sequence goes on along the minus strand of WAQS01000197.1, from coordinate 1,225 downwards.
TGGAATCGAAGACGAGAGAATACTCAAAGCGGCAATATACATTAGAGATCACGGACTGAGTGTTTTCGACGCTTTTCACGCTGCATACTGCGCGGGAAAAATCATCAGCTCCGATTTGGTCTACGACAAGGTCGGGATAGGTAATCAGATTGGAAGAGGACTAAAAGAGATTGGGAGATAACTTTTATCAACTTCTTTAGACAATTCACAGCTATGAAGTTTAAAGTCATTCTTGAAGAGGCTGAAGAAGGTGGATATGTTGTTTACGTTCCTGCTTTGCCAGGTTGCGTTTCTCAAGGGGAGACCAGAGAAGAAGCATTGAAGAATATTAAGGAAGCCATCGAAGTTTACCTTGATGTTGACGATGCAGAGATCGAAGCAGAGATCAAGGGTAAAAAAGCAGAAGTCGTTGAGATAACGCTTTGACCCTCTATTTTCAATCCTCTCATTATTGGTGGTTTTGGTGAAGTTTCCGGTGGTGTCCGGTGAAGATGTGATTAAAGCTCTGCACAAAGTCGGCTTCAAGGTCGTGAGACAAAAAGGAAGCCACGTACGTTTGGAAAAGAGGACGGATGAAGGGGTGATTAAAGTTACAGTTCCTCTACATCGTTCGCTGAAGAAGGGGACTCTAAGAATAATACTGAAACAAGCTGGATTGAGTGTTGAAGAGTTTATTGACTTGCTTTGATTTTTTATTCCAACTTTGGTCTTTTCAAAAATCTGTAGATTTTGCTTCCGCGAAGAATAGGAGTGAAGATAATTTAGCCTCAACTTCCGCCACTTACCTCGCTAACCTCTCGTACTTTCCTTGTACATCTTTTTGATCTTTGCATCTCTGTCTCTCATGCACACTACCTCTTTCCGTGAATCTATATACGGAATAAACTACCAACTGGGCTGTTTCACGCAAAAGTCTTTGACAAATACTTCCCGCTTCATGTTACTCTAAAATAATATGTAGGCAACACCTCGGGTTTGAGTCATAGTGAGGGAAACTACGCTGGAGTAAAAGCAACCAACCTTCGGCACATCTTCTTTTAGTCCATATTCTTAGATTTAGAAATTATTAGCGCATCATCTTGAAAGATTTTAGCTGTGAGTGGGGATTAAGCGATTTCGGCAATTTTATTGGTATATTGATAAATTCGTGTAACGATAGGGGAAAACTTAGACTGTAAAGACGATACTGGAGAGTTTTATTTTAAGAAAAGAGAGTCTCTTTAAC
>WAQS01000196.1 GCA_015520115.1 Ferroglobus sp. | reverse complement strand
TCATGGATCTCGATGACGACACGGCACACTGGATGGCTTTAAAGGCTATGGATGTCTACGGACTGTATCTATCAAGCTTTGCGGATCTTCTTGAAGTCGAAGTCGTCAACTTCAAGAAGATCCGCAAAGCTTGATAGATACAGTCCGTAGACATCCATAGCCTTTAAAGCCATCCAGTGTGCCGTGTCGTCATCGAGATCCATGAGCCTGACTATATCTGCGAAAACCCAGCCTCCGGGGATTATCAAACAATCTTTCCCAGTCGACTTTACCTCCTCCACGACCTCTTTAGCCCTTTTAAAAACGCTTCCTCCGATTTTAACTATCATCCCTCAACAGCTCCGCCACCGCAAAAGCCGGAAATATTTTCGAAATTTCTTCCCCGAATTCTTTTGAAAGGGATATGTATTCTGCTCCAACTCTCTTCGCAGCATCTTCTATCAAAACCTCTCCCATTCCGCAGCCGATTACCCTCTCTATTCCGTAGCTTTCCATTTTCTCCCAAATCGCTTTTTCGATCTTCGCCACCATAACCTCGTATACTTCCCTCGAAATTTTCCTAACCTCCTCTTCCCCCATCTCATCGAGATCCGCGCAAAATTGCCTTGAAATTCTCTGCATGCATTCCTTGACACTCCTCCCCCTTCCGTCCGGAGTTTCGCAGCTGTAGTCCTCTTCGCTTATAACGCCGAGAACTCGCATCGCATCGGCAGAAATAGAAAAAAGCTCTGAGGATATCTCTTTAAAGGAGAGGAGGTAACAAAGAGGTGTTCTGAGCATTCCAAAATACAGCAACTCCCCTCTTTTCAGCCTCTCGTAATCCGTTTTTGCCGCAAGAATTTTTCCCTTGAAAGGGATAACATCACAAGTAGTTGAACCGAGATCGACAAAAACAAAGTTCTCGTAAATTTTTGAGAGGTATTTTACCGAAGCTACCCAGTTTGCAGCCGAGAAATTAAGAGGATCGTCTACGCGCCTCTTCAATTCGCCGTTGAGATTGAGGAAGTAAACATCTCCGGAAACGTTCTCCGCTATCGATCGTTCTATAAACCTCACACCCTCCTCCTTGCTTTTGAACGCATCAGACAGCTCAGCGGTGATGACAACTCCTATCTTCTCCCCCTCAATTTTCAGACTCCTTAAAAATTCCGGAAAGTCGTCTCTTCTCTTCCAGAAAGGAAAGTAATAGCTTTCAGCCTTTCCCCTCCAAATTTTCAAGTTCGCTCCTCCAACATCAATCCCAATAATCATTGAGGGTCACCTGCTCCTCGAAGCTGAAAGTTTGAAAATCGTAGCCAAGAGGATAATCGGATTTCGGCGGGTAAAAATGACCGATGTGAGTAAACACGACCTTCTTCGCTTTTATCTTTTTCGCCAGAGATAAGGCTTCCGAAGCATTCATATGCTTCTTCAGCTTGTATCCCGCTGGAGCTATCGCATCAACGATAAAAAGATCCGGGTTCATCATCTCCTTAATAGACCTCTGCGGAATGTTCGAATTCGTGTCTCCGCTCACAACAACTTTGATTCCACCCTTTCTTATCACAACCCCGTGAGCTCTTCTTAGAGGAGGATGGGTTACGTCAAAAAGAGTGAACTCTAAACCGAAGATTTTGAAAGGTTCGTAAGCTTCAACCTCAAGCGGACGGTACTTCATGAAAAACATGAATCTGCCGATATCTTCGTGAACTTCCGGGGACGTGTAAACGTTTACGTTGCTCTGAACCCTATAAAAATCTCCAAAACCGGCAAAGTGGTCGTAGTGGCAGTGAGTCCATATAACCGCATCGACTCTATCCACATTCATCCTCAAGAGCTGCGTACGCATATCCGGAGATGTGTCGATGAGTATGTTCCTTCCCTCGTTTTGAACCAAAACCGAAAACCTCTTTCTTTCCCAGCCGTTTTTTCTTGCATCTTCGCAGGTTTTGCAGTGACACCCTATTACCGGCGTTCCGGGAGAGTCGCCGGTGCCAAGGAGGACGATCCTCATTTTCAGTAGGACTTCTTAAGCTTAATCCTGCCCTTCATCTCCTCTATCGCTTTTATTAGGTCGTCCATCGTGGGAACCCTTCTACCTTCAATCAGTGCTGTGAGAACAGCTTCCCTCACAATGAGCTTTATTTCCGCTCCGGTAAACCCTTCGGTCTCTTCAACGAGCTTATCGATGTCGTAGCTGTTGTCAAGCTTTGACAGCATCATTTCGAATAACCTTCTCCTCACCCTCTCCGAAGGCTCCGGAAATTCGACAATTTTGTCGAACCTCCTCCACACTGCCGCATCGAGCAAGCTCGGATGGTTTGTAGCAGCTATTAACAAAACTCCGTGCTCAACGAGGTTTATCTCGTCTATTGATTTAAGGAGAGTGTTAACAGCCCTCTTTACAGCTGCATGCTCGTCGCTCGTTCTGGTTTTTGCAACGTAATCGAATTCATCTATGAACAGAATGCAAGGGCTCAGCTTCTTAGCTATTTCAAAAACTTTCTCGATGTTCTTCGAAGTCTCTCCGAGATACTGACTCGTTATCATCGAAAGCCTAACCTCCACCAACGGTAGCATCAACTTTTTGCTCAAAGCCCTTGCAGTTGTCGTTTTTCCCGTTCCCGGCGGTCCGACGAAGAGGAGTTTGCCTATGTCGGTTAAGCCAATTCTCCTGAGGTAATCCCTCTCCTTTATAGCGATCTCTATTTTCTTAACTTCAAGTAACTGCTCCTCTTCGAGAGCTACATCACTGAAATCGACGTTTATCTCTTCTGGAGAAAATATTCTCACGAGGGTGAGCATCTCAGCGTAGCTTTCGTCTTTAGAGAGTTCCTCGATCTTTAGCCTAACCCACTCCCTATCGGAATAGACCGGCTCAACTTCCCTCTTCACGTCCTCATACGAAACTCCAACCGAATCGAAGTTCTGGAAATAGTAAGCCAATACGGGATTCTTCCTAATTAAATCGATTCCGTTCTTTACAAACCACTTTGCAGCAAGGTCAAGGGAGGTTATCTTGAACTGCTTGTTGAAGTTGTTGAAGTCGACGAAGGGGAGCTTCTTTACCTCCTCAGCGTTACCGAACTTTTTCAACATGTCGTATTTAACCACGAGAGGTCTTCTTATCCCTCCATTCTGGTAAAAGAGTTTTCTTAGCTCTTTAGGGATGTCGTCCTCCTTCAGCTCTTCGAAGCGGTTGTAAATCTCAGCCGTCAGCAGAACCTCGATCAGCTTAATCATCTGAATCACCTTAACCCAAGTGCTTTACCAAAGCGATTTTAAAATCTTTCCCTCTAAAGCTCCTTTATATCGAACTTCAGGTCTTCATCGATAAGCGTTCTAAGCAAATCATCGAGCATGTTCTCCACGCAGAGAACGATCACACCACTACCCATATGAGCCGCTTCAACGCAAACGGCTTTACCCCCAAAGAAGATCGGCTCAACTCCCGCTTTCCTTGAAGTCACAAGCGCTTCGATTCCGACACTCACCACTATGCTCTTAGGTCTGCTCCATATGAGCTCCCGAAGCTTCTCTATATTTACCCTCCTGCTCCCTCCTTCCACTATGTCCGGAACTTTTACAACTATGATTTCCCCTTTTTCCTTGGGCAGCTCAAAACCGGAAGTGGGTTTTACAAGCACATCCTCCCCGTCTTCAGCGGATATTAAAGCCACACCGTTCCCTTCCTCGTCCCTCTTCGCGTATATGTAACCATCTTCGATCCAGAACTTTACGCTATCTCCCTCCTCAATTTTCCCCACCGCAATAGCCACGACTTGGTCGGAGTAAATCTTCTTAATGAGGTCTTCAGCAAATGAGTGCAAGTCGAAGAGGTTTTCTCTCAACCACTCCTTCCCCCTCTCCGTCACCTCGTAATACCCTCGATGGACCGCTTTAACCAATCCCTCGTTTATCAGCTCTTTGAAATGTTCCGAAACAGCTTGAGGTGTTATTCCGAGCTTCTTCGCTATATCTCTCTGACTGCTGTCCTTCCTCTTCATCAGCTCTGAAAGAATTAGGAACTTCACGGTATCTTTTCTACTCAGAAGCACTTTCATTCCTATTCCACTTGAAAGAAGAAAATAAAAAGATTTGCATTTGTATGCATACAAGTGACCCACTATCAAAACCCCAACAACTTTTTTAAAAGAATAATCGATAATCATGACGTAGGTGGTGCGGAATGCACAAGGAAGAGCTTGTTATGTTGCATTTAACGCTGTTCCATGTTAAAAGGTTTTTCGAAGAGGCGGGCATAGCAAACGGCTATTTCAAAGAATACGAAAAACTTGGAGTACAGCCCGTACACATCCACAAAAGCAAATCTGACCATCAGAAGGCTATTTTTACCCTGTGTAAAGCAATTACCGAGATTTTTAAAGAAAGAAGGCTCGAAAGTATTCTCGACGATCCAAAGGTTAGAGAAGCGCTTTCAAAGTTTGAGCTGCATTAGGTAAGCATCTTCCCCATCGCTGTAGTATTTTTCAAGTTTTCCAACGATTTCAAACCCATATTTTTTATACAATTCCTGAGCTTGCAAATTTGAAATTCTAACTTCGAGAGTTATCATTTTCTTTTTCCTCTTTCTGCACCTCTTTATAGCCTCCTCAAGCAACGCTTTACCTATCCCCTTCCCCCTGTAATCGGATTTAACGGCTATGGACATTATCTTCGCACACTCGCCCAAATCCATAAGGACGACGTATCCTATAACTCTGCCGTTCTTCTCGGCAACGATAATATCGCTTCCGTAAGCGAGGTAGATGAATAAATCGTAAGAGGGATTTAGGGAGTTGAAAGCTTCCCTATCTATGTCAATTATGTCGCTCGAATCAGACGCCCTAAAGTCTCTTATTTTGAACATCGAAAAAATACAATTGTGACGAAATTTAAAGTTCTTGGCGAATACATAGCCAACAACTACAGCGGGAAGATCGTGGAGGTCGGAGTGGGTAGCTATTATGAAGTAGCTGAATATTTAAAGCGGAGGGGTTTCAAAGTTATAACGGTAGACATCTCCCCGAAAAGGGAAGAGACTGTAAAAGACGACGTTTTAAATCCGAGAATGGAAATTTACGAGGGAGCAAGTTTGATCTACTCGATTCGTCCCCCTTACGAGATTCAAGAAAGCATAATAAAGCTCGCGGAAAAAATTGGGTGCGATGCGATAATAGTTCCCCTCAAGAGCGAAATAATCGAAGGTGGCAAGCTCACAACTTACAGAGGTGTTTCATTCTATGTCTTCCGTCGTTAGGTTTCTGTTCGAGCTTGCAAGCTTGAAGAACGTTCCGAGGAGCGGATGGCTGAAACTTGGAATTGATGAGCCAGAAAGCGTGGCGGAGCATTCTTTTCTAACTGCTGCAATAGCTTTCATTCTCGCTTACATGGAGACGAAGAGCTTAGATGTAGCTTCAAAGGTTTGTGCCGCTGCATTATTCCACGACGCTCATGAGACGAGAACACTCGATCTACACAAGCTGGCAAGGAGATACGTGAAGGTTGATGAAGAAAAGGCGAGAAAAGATGTGTTCAACTTCGAAGGTGGAGAAGAGATTATTAAGCTCGTCAAAGAGTACGAAGATCTGGTGAAGGATGCGGACAAACTTGAGCTTCTGATTCAAGCGAAGATATACTCAAAGAACTACGACAGCATGTTTTACGTTAGGGACTTAAAATTTAAAACGAAATCCGCAAAAATCCTTGCTGAAAAAATAAGAGAGGCAGATGAAAGGTGGTGGAGGGAGGTTGAATAAATTCATAGTCGACAGAATGCTCGGAAAACTCGCCACGTGGTTGAGAATTTCTGGTTACGACACACTGTACGTCGGAGATTTTAATGTGGAAGACGAAGACAAGTTTCTGCTTGAAGAGCATAGAGACAGAGTTCTGCTTACGAGAGACAAACAGCTATACGAAGCGAGCGTAAAAAGCGGTAGGAAAGCGATACTTATTACCTCAGACAGCGTTGAAGAGCAGCTCAAACAGATGAAGAGACTTGGCGTGGAGATAAAAATAGTCATGGACAGGTGCAGCGTTTGCAACAGTCTGCTGAGAAAACCGAGCGACGAGGAGGCGTTGAGAGTTATGAGAAGAGAAGGAATATCAGAGGACTTGAGGAAAAAGTACGAACTTTGGTACTGCGAGAAGTGCGATAAGCTTTACTGGATGGGTAGCCATTGGAGAAACATGGTAAAGTTTCTGAAGAGGATCGAAGATGATAACACTGTGTCTCGTTAACACCTACGACAAGCTCAAGTTACACGAAGCGCATTTAAGAAGCATAGCGAGAATCGCTCCCATCTGCTACGCTTTTGATTTTCACTTAGCCCTCTACGATTTTCCATTCTGGAAAAGAGAGGAGGAGGTCGTTGATGCCGTTTGCGATTACACCACCATCGGTGAGGGGGGTAGATACCTAAGGGAACTCCACGAATCCGGAAAATTCCACTTAATAGAGAGTTTCGAGTCAAGGTTCGGTGAAATCGTGGCTACAACATCCCAACCAGATGAGAGTAAGAAAATTTCGCTGGATGATATAGCGAGATTTAGATCAGCGATATTTTTATTTGGTCTCGGAAGGAAAGGTTTGCCGAAGGATGTGTTGAAGAAAGCAAGATTTCACTTCGAGGCTACGGGGAAAAACGTTAGCCTCGAAACCTGCACGGCTATAGGAGTCGTTGCCACACTGATATGGGTGGTCAGACATGGAAGACATAAGGATGTGTCCAAAACACGGGTTTTATAGGGGAGAGAGCTGTAAAAAGTGCGGATACGTTGGCGAGGTAATTCTCGATAAGGAGAGAGTGGAAAAACTTGGAAGATTTATATCGGGTCTTTTGAGGCACTATCCGGATAGGTACAGCCTGGAAATGGACGAAAACGGATGGGTTGATTTTGGAAAACTTGTGAAAGCGGTTAGAAGGAGATTCAAATGGGCAAATCAGTGGTTGGTAAAAGCCATAGTTTACAGCGACGAAAAGGGGAGGTACGAGCTTTCTAACGATAAAATAAGAGCTCGCTACGGACACAGCGTTGACGTTAAGCTCAACGATCTTCCTGAAGCTGAGGAAGAAACTTTATACTATGGAACGAGCGAAGAAGAGGCAAGCAGAGTCATGGAGGTTGGAATTAAGCCAGTGAATAGAAGATACGTTCACCTCTCGACGACTCTTGAGAAGGGAGAGGAAGTGGCAAGACTAAGAACGGACGAGCCGATAGTCCTCGTTATAGATGCGAAAGAGGCGAAAAGAGACGGAATAAGGTTCATAAAGGTTAACGAAAACATAGTTCTCGCAGAAGAAATTCCTCCAAAGTACATCAAAGAAGTCGTTCGTGTTTAATGTAAAGGGTATCAGACAACAAGTAGACCGACTCGTTCAACCTAATCAACACTGGCTCCGCAAATTTAATTATCTCGCTTTCCGGTTGTAAGTAGGCAGAGAAGTACCCGACTTTATAAGGAGTCGCATTTTGGACGAAGTTTTCAACGTAATACTTAAGCTCCTCGCATCCAAAGAGTAGGAACTTCATCATCTCAAAAGGTGTCACGTCAAAATAGACAACGATAGATCCGTTTATAATCTCCACTTCTTTTACGCTCACAGCATTGGCTGTTCCGATCATGAGAAATACCGCCACTACTACTGCAAAGAACCTCAGAGACATTTGAAGAAACTTGCATTAGTAGAATAAAAAGTTTCCGTCGGGGGTGCCGAAAAGCGTTACAACGGTGACGGCGGGAAGGTTGGAAAATCCTGTAAACGGCACCCCAAATCTATTTATATCCTTCGAATAATTAAGCTTTTTGGTACACAAAGAATAAAACGCCATCGACAAAAAATCCTAAAAGGTTTCGGAAACCCACTAAATTCTCAGTTTTACTTGCAACTGCGATTTCCAAAAGTTAAAAGCTTTTACGTTTCTAAGCTAACGTTCAGGTATTTTTTGGATAAAAGAAAAATTCGGAAAAGTTATAGCTGCTGTACAACGAGAAATTGTTGATGATTGATAAACTTGCGATCGAAAGTTTAAAGCTTTTATTCCGAGAGAAAGCTGTGGAAATCCTTCTAACGATATACTACGAAAATCAGAGTGGAAAAGACGTTTACATTCAGTACGTAGCGAGCAGAGTTAACAGCCCCCACAGCTACGTTTGGCTCATGGTTAAAAAATTCGAGCAGGCTGGACTTGTGGAAACGGAAGTGGAAGGGAGGACGAAGATAATAAGATTGACCGACAAGGGTTTCAGAGTTTCCCAGCTCATCGAAGAAATACTGGAAGAGTTTTCCGAATAATTTAGATATCTTTTGAAATGCATTTTTTAAAATATACTTGTTTGAAAGTATGATTTAATGTGTAATTTTCTAACTGAAAATGATTATTAATCAACTACTCGTGGATCTGAAGGGTGGGAGCGTGAAACTAACGAGGAGAAATTTCGTAAAGCTTGTTTCCGCTCTTGGTGCTTCAGCGTTTTTAACAACGTACAAATCCGATATCGTCGCAGCGTTGGAGGAAACGAAGGACTACTGGCACATCGCTTGGCTCAACGGAGGAGCTTGTACCGGCTGCACGATTTCCTTTGCTCAGACAGCAGATCCAGACATTCTGCAGATATTAACTGAGATACTCGTCGGCAACTCTGGAATGCCGATAGTTCTTCCAGACTACATGGAAACCATACATTTAGCCTCTGGAAGCTTGGCTGAGGAGTTCAAGGAGAGGTGGAAGAGAGGAAAAGATGGAAGGAGGATTTTGATTGTAGAGGGAGCTATCCAAGACCCCGGATACTGCGTCATAGCCGGAAAAGATTTTAGAGAGCATGTGCTCGATGCTGTGAAGTATGCGGACGCCATTATTGCCGTAGGACAGTGCGCAACTTTCGGAGGCATTCCCGCTGCAAAGCCGAATCCGACAAACGCCAAAGGATTGGCTGATTTTCTGAGGGAAGAAGGCGTAAACAAAGAAGTGATAAACCTCCCGCTCTGTCCGGTGAATGCGGATCAACTTGTCGTTACTCTTGCAGCTGTCGTAATCGGAGCGGAAATCGAACTCGACGATTACGGTAGACCGAAGATGTTCTTCTCCACGAACATGCACAACGACCTCTGTCCCTATAGACCTTACTACGACAAAGGTCAGTTCGTAGAGGTTCCCGGAGAAGGAGAGGGTTGCAAGTACAAAATAGGCTGCAAAGGTCCTATTACGTGGACCGACTGCCCCTTGAGGAAGTGGAACAACGGCACAAGCTACTGCGTTGAAGCTGGAGCGCCATGCATAGGATGTTCGGAACCCGGCTGGCCGGACGAGTTTTCTCCGTTTTACGAAGAGGTGTCGAACTTAACCTCAGCGATTATCGACCCAACGAAGCTGGGAACCGGAATTTTCGGTGCTACTTTAGCGGGAATAGGAGTTCATGCGGTTAGAAGGAGTTTAAAAAGCAAAAAGGAGGTAGAGGAGAATGAGTAGCGTTGTAATCGACCCAGTTACAAGGATAGAAGGACACCTGAGAGTGGAAATGAGAACAAAAACTTTGGAGACTTCTACCGGAAATTGGACGGTTGTGGACGAAGCTTATTGCAGCGGAACGATGTTTAGGGGGATAGAGATAATTCTGAAGGGAAGAGACCCGAGGGATGCTTGGATAATAACCCAGAGAATTTGCGGAGTCTGTCCAGCTCCCCACGCTGAAGCTTCCATGCAAGCAATTGAGGCTGCTTTCAACGTTAAACCAACTCCTCTCGCCATCCTCGTCAGAAACATTTTACACGGAGCATATTACATTTACGACCACATAATCCACACGTATTTGCTCATCGGTCCGGAACTAGGTGTTCTCGCCAAATATCCACCAATGGTTCCTCCAGCTCTTGGAAAGGAAGGTATAGCTAAGCTTAGCCTCGGATCGAGTTACGCACAAGCTTTAGACATTCAAAGAAAAGCGAACGAGATAGTTGCGATGTGGGGTGGAAAATTCCCCCACCATCAAACAGAGTACCCCGGAGGGATGGCGGTCAAGCCCACAGCAGAAAGAATCGCCAAGACCTTATCGAAAATGACCGAAATCTGGTCATGGATTGCTAACGTGATGGTAAGAGACTTCATGAAGATTTTAGAGGCTAACGAGAGAATTGGAGAGGCAATTAGCACGATCCTCGATGTCGATTTCAGAGGTCTTCAAGACTTGGGAGCTTCAACCGGCAACTTCCTCAGCTACGGATTGTTCCCAGACCATGAAAATTACGATGACTGGCTTTCTATTCTCTACTCTCCGGGTTATAGAAAAAGTGCCCTGATAAATGCCGGTGCTTGGGATGGCGAGAGAAAAGCTTTCGATTTGAAGAAGATCGAAGAATACGTGAGGTACTCGTGGTATGAAAACGCTTCCGGATTACATCCGAGCGAAGAAGATTTGCCAAAACCCAACAAAGAAAAGGACGAAGCGTACTCTTGGCTAAAAGCTCCAAGGTACGATAAGAGGGTTTACGAAGTTGGACCTCTGGCAAGGATGATTAACACCTTCGGTACGAAATGGAAGATTCCCATGATTAATCCGGTAACGGGTGAAGATCTGGGATACTTCGAATACGAAGTTCAGAATCCACAGGGATCCGTTATAGACAGAGTTGCCGCAAGGGTTGCCCTAACTTTGCTAATAGCAACTAAAATGTTCGACTGGCTGCAAGAGGCGAAGAGTTATCTCGGAGAGAAGGTGACCGTCAAAAAGGATAAAGTTAGAGAAGGGGAAGGATTCGGACTCTGGGAAGCTCCAAGAGGGGCGTTGTTGCATTACATCAGAGTAAGGGACTACAGAATAGACAGATATCAAGCTGTCGTCCCGAGTACGTGGAACTTCAGCCCGAGAGACGATTTTGGACAACCTGGAGCTGCTGAAAGAGCTCTTGAAGGAACTTGGCTTCCGGAAATGAGCGTTGCTAAGATTTGCGATGCTATATACCCAGAAAAAGACGTTGATCTGTCACCTCTCGGAATTCCTAAGAAGGTCAGCTGGGGAGAAGCATTAGCTCCAGCTCTAAAACAACTCGGATTGGCAAGGCTAAACATTGAAAAGGTAAATGGCAGCGAGTACAACACAACTCTCGCCCTCCTCGTCATAAGAAGCTTCGATCCTTGTATAGCCTGTGCGGTTCACGTTCTGAGGTGTTAAAGATGGGGGATTTCGTGGAAGTTGAAAGACACTCCAAGTTCGTCAGAGTTTGTCACTGGGGAATAGTGATAACTTGCCTCTTTCTTACCCTCACGGGAGTTCAACTTGCTTTCGGAGTCAAAGTGATAGATGACGCACAAGCTCTACACATCAGGCTCGGATTTATCTTCCTCGGGCTATGGATACTCTTCTCCTACTTTGCTTTAACGGAAGAGTGGAAATGGATCTCCCCAAAAAGAATACCCTACAGCGTGAAGTTCGTTATCGAAGAGGCTATTGCATGGATTAAAGGAGATCACGTCGACGATCCAAGAGCTTACGATCCTAAGAGAAGAGAATACGTCGAAAAAGTCATACCGAGCCAAGTTCTCGTGTGGTGGACTTACGTAGCCTTAACGCTCGTGATCGGACTTACTGGTTTAGCCCTCTATGATCCAAAGACCTATAACTTCGTACTGAAAGCTTCAGAGCAACTTTCCAATCTACTTGGCGTTGACAGCTACGCATTCATCAGAGCTACCCACAGGTTCGTGATGTTCCTCTACGCCGCAATAGCAGTAACTCACGCCTATGCGGCAACGATATTCGGAACTCTCGGCTCGATGATACACGGAAAGAGGAAAGAAAAGGTCGCAACTGTTGGAGATTTGAAGCGCAAACATGTCCCGAAAGCGATTGCTGGTGCTGGGGGTAGGTAATCCCCTCGCTGGAGATGACGCTATCGGAATAGAGATCGTGAAAAGATTGAAAAAGCTGAAATTGCCGAGAGAAGTGGATGTTGTCGAGGGAGGAACCTTAAGTTTTCAACTCATAAATTTTTTTGATAATTACGATAAAATAGTGGTTGTCGATGCTGTGAAATCGGGAAAAAAACCGGGCAGCGTTGTCAGGATCGAAATGAAAGATTTTATCGAATCGCTTAGCGTTTCAGTTGCTTCATCTCACGATTTCAGCTTTTTTACGGTTGCAAAGGCTTTAAGCATGATCAGGAATATTCCCGAAATTGTTGTGGTGGGCATCGAAGTAGAAAATCTTGAGAGTTTCGAACCGTCAGATTCGGTGAAGAAGAGTCTTGACGAAGCTGTCAAAAAAATATTGGAGGAGATAAATTACTCTCTCAATAGATAGATCAGCGAGAGTACGTAGAAGGCTAAGCCGAGCAGAACTACTGCCTCCCACATGATCGTTAGTTTTACACGTTCTAATATAAACATTTCTTAATTTTCAAAATACATTAATTATAATGCGTTTAATTAGATGTAGTTTTCAACAAGTATATCAACAAATTCAAAAAGTTCGGTAGATTTATAAGGTAAAATTTGCAAAAATGAACTGTGAAGATTGGGCTTTACATCTGCCATTGCGGGAGAAATATAGCCGATGTCGTTGATATAAAGAATTTAATCGGGTATTTTAAGGACAAAGTAAACGTTGTCCGAGATCACCTATTCATGTGCTCCGAACCAGCTTGGGAAATGATAAGAAGCGACGTTACGAACAAACTTGTCGACAGAGTGGTTATTGCTGCCTGTAGCCCTTACAACCACGAGAAGTTTTTCAGATCAGCCCTCGAAACTGCTGGACTGTCAAAGTACCTCTTGGAAATAGCCAACATTAGAGAACAGTGCAGCTGGGTTCACGGGAAAAACAAAAGAGAGGCTACCGAAAAGGCAAAAAGATTGATAGAAGCTGCAATTTCCAAAGTTAAAACACTTAAGCCTCTTGACGATTTAAGATTCGAAGTTGAGAGGAGCGTTCTCGTTATCGGCGGGGGAATAGCGGGAATGACAGCCTCTCTCGATTTAGCGAAAATGGGTTTCAAGGTATATCTCGTGGAGAAAGAACCATCTGTAGGTGGAAAACTCATAAAATTCGATAAAATCTTTCCACTCAACGACTGCGCTTCTTGCGTTGTCTCGTCGTTAATGGCGGAAGTTGCGAACAACCCGATGATAGAGCTTATAACTTACGCCGAAGTTGAAGAGGTTGATGGATCCTTCGGGAACTTTAACGTTAAAGTGAGAAAGAAGCAAACCTACGTGGACTGGGAGAAGTGCATAGGCTGCGGGGCTTGCACAACGGTATGTCCACCAAAGGCTTGGAAACCGAACGAGTTCGATGAAGGTTTAAGTAAGAGGGCTGCCATGTACATAGTTTCTCCTCAAGCCGTGCCGAAAAAAGCCGTACACGATCCCGAGCTTTGCGTGAACTGTGGAAAGAAAAAACTCGGAACAAGAAGATTTCTGAGGGGTGGAAAGGAGTACTTAACCCCCTGCGAAAAAGCTTGTCCGACGAAAGCAATAGACAGATCGAAAAGCTGGAATCCGGAGGGAGAACTCCTGAATTTTAACGTTGGAGCGATAATCGTTGCCACGGGATACAAAGTCATGGAGAAGGAGACCTTTAAAGAGTACGCTCCTCACTCCCCGAACGTTATCACCGCTCTTCAATTCGAAAGAATTCTCTCACCTACCGGACCTACAGGCGGTAAAGTTTTGAGGTTGTCAGACGGTAAAAAGCCGAAAGCTATTTCGTTCATATCCTGCGTAGGTTCGAGGGACGTTAGGTATCACACGTACTGTTCTAAGGTTTGCTGTCTCTACATGCTCAAACAGGCAAGACTCGTGAAGGAAAGGGAGCCGGAGATAGATGTCTACATCCACGTTATAGATGTGAGGGCTCCAGGAAAAGATCTTGAGGAGTACTACATAGAAGCAAGGAGGATGGGAATAGGTGTTATCAGAGGAAAGGTCGGAGGGATAGAAGAGCTCCCTAATGGTAGACTCAGAATTCTCGGATTTGACGCTGATCTTGGAATGCCTGTGGAGGTGGAAGTTGACCTCGTCGTTCTCGCAACAGCAATAGAGCTTCCGGAAGATTCCAAAGAGCTCGCAAGGAAAATAGGAGTTGCTGTCGATCCTTCCGGATTTTTAAAGGAAGATCATCCGAAACTCCGACCCGTTGAAAGTACTCTGAGCGGCATATTTTTAGCCGGATGTTGCCAAGGCCCAAAAGACGTTTCCGAGACCGTAGCACAAGCTAAAGCTGCGGCAGCTTCCGTCGCTTCTTTACTCAGCAAGGAAGAGATCAAAGTCGAACCATTCATTGCAAAAGTGAACGAGGAAGCTTGCTCAGGTTGCGGAATATGTGAGAACGTCTGTCCTTTCAATGCGATTAAGGTTAACGAAGTGGCGGTTGTTGACGAAAGAAGCTGCAAAGGTTGCGGAATTTGCGCTTCTTGTCCGGCTAAAGCCATAGACATCCAAGGATATTCGGCGGAATCGATTATCGCGGAGATAGATGCACTTGTGGGGTGATCTGATGAAGTACGTTGTGAAAGTCGAAAGGAAAAGAAACCTTGTGGAGGTGATTTCCAATCTCGGAGGAGAAGGTGTTTCGAAGTGCATTCAATGTGGTTCGTGCATGAGCGTTTGCCCAGTTACGTTGGTCGGATTCGACTACCCAAACAAAAAGTTGTTCAAATTCGTTCAAATGGGAGAAGAAGATCCCCTCCTCTCAGACCCTTCCCCTTGGGCTTGCGTCGCTTGCGGAAGATGCATAGAGGTATGTTCTCAAGACGTCAATCCTTTTTCCGTTTATTTCGCTCTAAGGAGGTTGCAGGTGAGAGGTTTCAGAATACATCCTCTCGCAAAAGAGGCTGTCGGATCGATTTACGAGAGCGGGCATGCGATCTTCGTGGATAACAGTGAAGAGAGGGAAAAGTTCGGTCTTCCAGAAGTCTCCTCTGCCGCTAAATCCAAAAAAGACCTGAATGAAATTAGGGAAATCCTAAGATCTTCAGACATCTCAGACCTCGGAATTCTTCCAAGGTGATTCCATGAGATTCGGCTTCTTCCTTGGGTGTCAAATTCCCTTCCTAAAACCCGAGGTTGAGGCTTCGATAAGAAAGGTCATGAGCGTCCTCGGAGTTGAGCTTCTCGACCTCGAAGGATACTCCTGCTGCCCCACGTGGATGTCCGTCCCGAGTCTAGATTTAAACGCTTGGCTTGCGATTTCCGCAAGAAACTTGGCTATAGCGGAGAATCTTGGAGTGGATGTAGTAACTGGGTGTAGCAACTGTTTCAGCGTTCTAAACCATGCAATATACCTTCTGAAAGATGAAAGAAGGAGGTTCGACGTAAACAGAATTCTTTCAAAATTCGGTAAATTCTACAGGGGAACATCCAAAGTTTATCACGTACTTCACGTTTTCTCCGACTTTGTCGATATGAGAGAGTTGAAGAGGAAAATAAAGTACCCGTTAAAAGACTTGACCGTTGCAATTCACCCGGGCTGTCAGCTCTTGTGGCCTACGAGAGTAATGGACGTCAGAGAGGAGAATCCATTTTATCCTGAAAAACTAAAGAATCTCGTGGAAATTCTTGGAGCAAAAGCTCCCTACTACAGCAGACTCGACTACTGCTGTGGAGCTGGAACTTCTGTCGCGTACATAGATTACGAGAAGTCTTCCTACTTCGTTCTGACGAAACTCGAATCGATGAAAGAAGAAATCGATCCGGATATTATCGTCACTCCATGCTCAACATGCCTAATACAGCTCGAAGAGATGCAAAAAAGGCTCAAAAAAGATGGGAAAATAAATTTCGAAATTCCGGTCGTTTACTATACCCAGCTTTTAGCAATCTGCATGGGGATTCCAGCTAACGAAGTCCTCAAGGAAGAAAGCATGAAGAAAATTCTTGAGGTGATCAGATGAAGATTATCGCTTTCGCATGCCAGTGGTGCGCATACAGGAGTGCCGACTTAGCCGGAACGCTGAAGTATGAGTACCCAAGCTCAATAACAATAATAAAGGTTCCCTGTTCCGGGAGGGTCGAAACAGAATTCATTCTTAAGGCTTTAGCCGAAGGGGCAGACGGGGTTTTCGTAGCTGGATGCCCGAAGAACGAGTGCCATTATAGAAAGGGTAACTTCGTGGCGGAACTGAAAACTTCCATCCTCTCAAACATTCTCCCGGAATTCGGTTTGGAGTCTTCGAGAATCGCTTTTCTTGAAGTTTCGAGCTCCGATGCGAAGAAGTTCGTTGAATTTGCAAGAAACTTCGATGAGAGAGTCAGAAGCTTGGGAAGGAATCCGATTAGGAGGTATTCCCATGAAAAAGATTAAATTAGCATTTTACTCAGCCTCAGGATGTTCCGGATGTATGCTCTCATTTTTCGATCTTGAGGAATTCTTCATCTCATCGGAAAGATTTTCAATCGTATGGGCGCCGATGTTTACGAATTCGAAGCTTGAAGATCTCGAAAAAATTGATAAGATAGATGTGACGTTTATCGAGGGAAGTATTAGGCTCAGCGAGCACGAAGAAATCGTGAAGATTTTGAGGGAAAAGAGCGAAAAAGTCGTAGCTCTTGGAACTTGCGCTGTTTTCGGAGGAGTTCCGGGCTTGTCCAACTTCTACTCAACTGAAGAGATTCTTTCAGAGGTATTTGGTTCTGATAAAGAAGTTCCAAAACCGAGACTTCTTCTTGACGGAAAGTACGAGCTTACACTTCCAGAGTTTAGGGACGAGATGAGAAGAGTGGAGGAAGTGATTGATGTCGATCACTTCGTCCCCGGATGCCCTCCAAGCGAAGATCAGCTACTGAAAATCATTGACTTCAATTTCGAAGAGAAGTGGATAGTCGAGAAATCTTCCGTGTGTAACGTTTGTCCAAGAAAGGTAGAAGAGATTAAAGTTTCCTCCGTGAAAAGGGCTTTTGAAAGAGATGACGGCAGATGCTTCCTTATCCAAGGTATTCTGTGTTTCGGCCCCTTAACTCCGGGAAATTGTGAAGCTACCTGTGTTAAAGTAAACGTCCCATGCAGAGGTTGTTACGGAGCTTTTCCAAACGTGAGAGACTTCGGTGCGAAAGTCGTCGATCTACTTTCGTCAATCGCTGAAAAAAACATTGCAGAAGAACTTTCGAGAAAATATCCGAACTTAGCCAGAGTTATCTACGCTTACACTCTCCCATCAGCGATCATAAACAAGAGGGTTAGAAAGAGGTGAGAGGGTGAAGAAGATCACGATCAATCCAGTAACGAGGATTGAAGGACACGCTAAGATTTCAGTTTTCGTCGATGATAGGAATAGAGTTGAAAACGTGTTTTTTCAGGCAACCGAATTTAGAGGCTACGAGAAAATCCTGCTCGGGCTTCCGATGGAGGAAGTACCGAGGATCGTTTCCACAATTTGCGGAATTTGTAGGGGTATTCACTTTGTAGCAGCTTTAAAAGCTGTTGATAGGGTCTTCAACGCCGAAGTTAGCGAGGCTGCGGAGAAAATTAGAGAGATGCTCATCT
>WAQS01000195.1 GCA_015520115.1 Ferroglobus sp. | reverse complement strand
CCCAGCCATCCTCGCTCGATCCGCCGTCATCTTCGAAAACTGGGTTTTTAGCTTTAGTCACGCCCATATGGATCTCGTATCCCCGAACTTTCTCTCCCTTTATTTTGTCGAGAATAGCTACGCTCCTCGTTACCCTCTTCTCAACCTGAACCGTTCTCTTCTTGAATTCTTTGAAGTAGGTTATTCCGTCTATCAAACCCAACCCCTTAACCCTCGCTTTTCCGTATTCAACTCCCTCGTCTACGATTTCTTTTCCAAGAATCTGAAAACCTCCGCAGATTCCTATAACCGGCTTGTCCCTTGCGAATCTTCTAATTTTTTCGTCCGTTCCAAACCTCTTCAGCTCTTTCAAATCCCTTATAGTTTCCTTGGTTCCGGGGATTATCAGCACCTCCAATTCGTCAAGATTGTCTTTTAGATCAACGATTTTTACCACTCCTCTGATTTTCTCGAAGTCCGTGAAGTTTGAAATTCTTGGAAGTCTTAAAATTCCAACAACTCCGCTGTTTTCCCACTCCTCCAAGCTTAGCGAATCTTCGGAAAAGACGTTAAATCCAGTGTGAGGAACTATTCCGAAGCATTTCATTCCAGTGAGTCTTTCCAGTTCGGCAATTCCAGTATTTAGGAGAGATTTGTCTCCCCTCATTTTATTTATGATAAAACCAACAACGAGCTTTCTTACATCTTCCGGAAGGAGGAAGTACGTTCCGTATAGCGAGGCAAAAGCGCCACCTCTCTCTATGTCTGCCGCAACAATAATTTTCGGCTTCGCAATTCTTGCAGTGAAGATATTTGCGAGATCTTTTTCGAATAGATTTATCTCAGCGAAACCCCCCGCACCTTCTATAACGACAACATCGAACTCCTCTTTCAAGCTTTTATAAGACTCTTCAACGATCTTTTTCAGCCAGTCAAGTTCGCTGTAATACTCTTTTATGGAAATGTCCTTGACTGCCTCTCCTAACACGACGAGCTGCGATCTGAAATTTCCTTTGGGTTTGAGCAAAATCGGATTCATTCTTTCATCCGGCTCTACTCCAGCTGCAAATGCTTGGTAGGCTTGAGCTATCGCAATTTCCTTTCCCTTCTTCGTAACGTAAGAATTCAGGCTCATGTTTTGGGCTTTGAAGGGAGCGACGGAATAACCTCTTTTAGACAAAATTTTGCATAGTGCCGCAACGATTACACTTTTTCCAGCGCTGCTTGAAGTTCCCGTTACCATTATAGCAGGCACGAAATTAAGTTCTGGGGAGCAAATAATACGTTTACGCTTTGGTTATCAACGGTCTCAGCTCTCTTATGAGGGAGAGAAGGACGAAGATTACGAAGACGTATATGGATATTGCGAAAAACAAATAGCTGCTGATTTCCACAATCCTCGCAAGTAAAAGCAGTGAAAAAAGAGCTGAAACTACTGTGTAGGAGATAAAGAATTTGTAGACGTTCACTGGTATTACAAAAACTTCGATCATTCCGATGTAACGTTTCAGGAGGAAGGTGAAGTAAAGAATAACGACGGAACTGACAGTTGATAACAACGCTAAAAATGGATAAGAAACAAAAATATGAAATGACAGAAGCCAGAGAGTTAAAAGATAAAAAATTATGTTAACATACTCCGTTTTAAAGGTAAAACGGGCACCAACGTTAATCCAGAGTTCTCTAAAAATTATCAAATTTACGATTATCGAGGAAATCCAAAAAACTTCTGAAGCTAAAATCATCAAGTACCTGCTGATCGTAGATGGTTTAAGGTAATAAATTAATCCGGTAACCCAGGTAAGCACGAAAACGAAGGAGATAAGATACGCTATTTTATACGTGAGATTGTGCCTTGAATTCAGGTATTCCCTTGAACCCTCGCTGAAAAGAAGGTTCATTGTCAGACATGACAAAATGAAGAGTCCAAGCCCTTCAATGAGATAAATGTCTGAAGTCTGCATCGTCTTTAAAGTCTAATTCTGAAGTTATTTAACAATTGTTATTCAGCTTTACTGATTTCACTTTTGAAATTTCTTGCTTCTAACAATTTTTCCCCTATCGGAAGGAACCACCTCAATTTCCGCATCCTCGAACCTAAGTTTGAAAACTTTTCCGTTGAGAAGCCTATCAAGAAAAACTGCTAAGGCAGCCACCTCGCTGTGAGGCTGATTTCCAATAGAAATGTTGTAATCTGCAAGTTCGTAAACCTCAGCCGGAACTTTTTCCGCACCAACGATAACCAAAATTTTTTCCTTCTTTTTCAGCTCCTCAATCTTCTCCGTTAATGGTATTCCGTACATAGTTAAGTGAACTTTAGTTCCCCGAAATTCCTTAAGCAGTTTCTTCCAGTTAGCGTGCTCGATGAAGAAGTCCCCGCCCCACCTTTTTACCACATCCCTCACACTCTCAAAAACGTGCTCGTCGAACTTGTCGAAGTAAATTCCCTTCGCTCCGAAAGCTCTTGCCGTTAAAGCAACGTGAGTTGATATTCTCTTATCCCTCTCCGGTCTGTGACCGAGACGAAGAACGTAAACCTCCACAAAAAGAGATCAACAGCCTTCGGATAAAAGCTTTAATTGTTAACTTTTAAAAATAAAAATTTAAAAGAAAAATTACATGCTGAGAGCGACCTTAATATCCTCAGCCTTTATCGTCTTTCTCTTAGAGTGCCTCGCAATTTCCACAGCTTTCTTTGCAACCTGCAAGGCGTAGTCTTCGAGGATCTCAACCATCTTCACTACCGCTTCCTCACTCACTCTCTCGGCACCAGCCTTCCTAATCAATCTGTCTACCGGTGCAAGTGGCAACTCAGCCATACTATCACCTCGGTAACTATCTGTGTAATAGGAGGTATATAATTTTTATCCTGTTGTGATCTTGATGCTGTGTTGATATTGGACTCAGTCAAGCAACATGATACCATTCGATGTTTGGGGTGGAATGGAATAAAAATTTGTAAGTGGTAGTGGTAGTAGTATTTGTTCGTGCTTAGAACGAATCGAGTCTCTTTACTAAAGCAGCATAATTATTAAAATTTTTAAATAAATAATTTCCACGAGTTTTATCCGCATTGGCGAAATTCGGTAAATGCAGTAGATGCTTGAATAACTTCATTAGGTTTTAAAAGCGAAAAATTTTCAGGCAAGTTAATCAATACTACCTTTCGAATAGTTGAGAGGGTAAAAAAGATTTGACGACCAAATAAGGCTTTTTCCTCAACCAACTGACAGACCGAAAGCGTAATAAAGCAGTCGCTCTCAACAATTTTTGCTGCGGGGGTTGCCGAGTCAGGAAAAGGCGCCGGCTTGAGGGGCCGGTCCCGTAGGGGTACGAGGGTTCAAATCCCTCCCCCCGCATCTTCGTTTACTTCTTTCCCCACAATGTTAAATTCTTGCTTATCAGAAAATAGAGTTGTTTTAGTGTGGTGTGACTTAAGCTGGTAATTCTCCTCATTCTTTTAAACGAAGCTTTTGAAATTGTTAGCAACCTGATCGACGACACTATTAAGATCTCTATTATCTGAAGCAATAGAGAGCGATTAAGTTGAAAACTTTGCTTTTAGCTCCCCAATTCTTCTTGCTGCCTGAAGCATGGAATACATCAGAACGGCGTAGCCCGTTAGAATAACCGTTGTAAACGGTAAAGAGAACAAACCGTGTGACATGATGTGTATAGCAAAGAGGAGCGAGAAAACTCTCGAACCGACGTAAGTTGGGAAGATGTCTATAGGGAGAACTACGGATTTGTAGAGCTTGATGTACTCTCCCAAGCTGAAAGAGTAGTAGTAAGCTATAAGCACGAGAGCGACGGAGATCACTATAGCTACTTCAACTGGGATTTCGATGTGTCTGGAGATTAGCCACACTACAGCGGAGTAAATCACCACATCTATAACGTCCTTTTTCAATGCTGGCTTATACGTATTTTTCAAGAACTCCCTTATGTCCCAGACTTCAAAGTAAAGCAAACCCACGCCTAAAGCCAAGGAGCCTATTAAGGATAAAGAGTTATTTCCGGTTAAATATGCTAAAACCCCGAAAAGCAGTAGTAAAGCAAGAAGAGAAAGAAGTATTACTCCGTGGGTTTTAGCGTTGCTTACACGGTGGTTCACAAAATCTCTAACATCGCTGTGCCCGAAAGCTATGCTCAGAGAGGTTAGTGACATTAACGCCAACAGGATTCCCAAAGCCTCGCCGAAGGCTTCGAACATCAAATTTACGGACGAATTCGTAAATAAAAGCTTTTTCTTGCTAACATGCAACAAAGTTTAAAGCTAAAAATAAGCGAAACAAAACTATTTAAACAATTTTTATTGATGTTCTCAATTTAAACTTTTTCTGAATTTGAAGTTAAAATAATCTTTTTAAATTTTGATTTAATATTTTAATAAAAATAGACTAAAATTAACGATGCTGACGAAGATCTTTAAATAATCTCAATCCCCAAGCTCGTCAGAGTTGCGTATCAGC
>WAQS01000194.1 GCA_015520115.1 Ferroglobus sp. | reverse complement strand
ATATAGTAATTCCGAAATCAGCCCACTTCTCCTTCGAAAAGATTGGAGACCTTCTTGCGGTGGAAATAAAGAGGGTAGGGCTGGATGAAGAGTACAAAGTGAACGTAACCGAGGTTGAGAAGACGATCGACGAAAATACAGTAGCAATAGTTGGAATCGCAGGAACGACCGAGCTTGGGCAAGTCGATCCGATCGACGAGCTTTCGAAGATAGCCGTCGAGAGAGACATACCCCTCCACGTTGACGCAGCCTTTGGTGGACTCGTTTTACCGTTTCTTGAAAGAAAAGTTCCCTTCGACTTTGAATTGGATGGAGTAACTTCCATAACCTTGGATCCTCACAAAATGGGAATGGCTACGATTCCTGCTGGAGGCATTCTCTTCAGAGACGAGAGCTTTTTGAAGCTGCTTGAAGTAGAAACTCCCTACCTAACGACGAAGCATCAGTTCACACTAACCGGAACCCGTCCGGGAACGGGAGTCGCTTCAAGTTACGCCGTGCTGAAAGGGCTCGGTTTCGAAGGAATGAAAAAGATAGTTGAAAAATGCATGGAAAACACGAAGTACCTCGTCGAAAAGATGAGAGAGATCGGCTACGAGCCTGTAATTGAGCCAATTATGAACGTCGTGGCTTTCAAAACGGAAAGGGCAGAAAAAATAAAGGAGGAGCTATATAGGAGAGGATGGGTCATCTCGACGATAAGAGAGCCAAAAGCTATAAGAATGGTAGTGATGCCCCACGTAACAAAGGAAATGATAGACGAGTTCGTTGAAGAGCTGAAAAGACTATGATAGTTCTGATCAAAATCCTAAAAAAGCTAACATCCGTTCTAAAGGAAAGAAAGGTTTTTGCCTACTCAGCCCTCTACATTCTTCTCCTCTGGACATTTTCCTCCCTTCTGTTTCACAAAGTCGAAGGAGTTTCCCTTTTTGACTCCCTTTACTGGGTTATAACAACCACCACGACAGTAGGTTACGGAGACATAACTCCGAAAACCGAAATTGGAAAAGTCTTATCAATTTTTGTTATGATAAGCGGGATAGGCGTCCTCGGAGTCATGCTCGCTTCAATGGCTGAAATTATGATCGAAAAAGGTTTAAAAAGAAGACCGAGGGTCTTTATGGAAGACCACGTTATTGCTCTGGGATGGAACGGTGTGATAGAGGTGGCTGTTAAAGAGCTTCTGAAGGAAAGAATAGAGGTTGCGGTTGTTGCAGATGTCGAAAGCATTCCAATAGAGCACGAAAACCTCGTTTTTATTAATGGAGACATAACCGACGAAGAAGTTCTTAAAAGAGCTGGAGTAGAAAAAGCTGCTTTTTCGATAATTTCCGGGAAAACCGACAACGAAACTCTCCTCTCAGCGATAGCCGTAAAAAAGATGAATGAAAATATAAGAATCGCTTGCGTTGTATCAGATCCAAAAGTAAAGAGGGCTCTCGAAATGCTTGGAGTTGAACAAACAATATCATCAAATGAGTTCTCCGGACTGTTTCTTTGCAGATTCGTTTTCGCTCCGAGGATTTCCTCCGTCTTCAGCGAGCTTATGTCCACTGAGGGAATGGACATCTTCGAAAATAAGATTAGCGGATCTATGGGCAAGACGTTCGAGGAGGTAATGCTCGAAATGAAGGAAAAGCGGGATGCAATAGTTCTTGGTGTCGTAAGGGAGGGCAAGGTGATGTTAAACCCCGAAAAGAGTTTGAGAATAACGGAGGGAGACGAGATTATCTACATAGCGAAAAACAGAATTACCGAGCTTTGAAAATCGCGCACATCACCGGATCTTCTCCGAAAATATCTCCGGAGTAGTGCAAAGCTCTGTATCTACAACCTCCTTTGCACTCCCTCACGAAGTCGCACTTGCACTTCAGCTCGGAAAGACTCCATATGTATTTCCTCCTAAGTTCTCTCCAAGCGTCTTCCAGATCGAAAACATCTCCAACAGTGTCTTCAAAAAATCCGCACTTCGTCACTTCTCCTTTCGGAGTGACTGAGGCGAGGTGAGTTCCGCACAAATATCCTTCCGCAGCTTCGTGAGCTTCACCAAAGCCGAGGGAGATCAGAGATGCCTTATCGAAATCTGGAACTATTTCCTCGCTGCAACTCGGAAAATCTATGTTCCAACTTTTAACTTTGAGAGATTCTACCAGATCTTTCATTCTCTCAAGTTCTTCCAAGTTGTACTTGGTTATCATGGTAGCAACGGAAACGTCGACCAGTTCCCTCAAAAGCTTTATCTTCTCTACAACAACTCGGTAATCCACACCTCTCAGCATTTTATGCCCATTCAACCCGTCCAAACTAATTTGAACCTCATCAACAAGTTTTGAAAGTTCTCTTGCCGTTCTTTCATCTATAAGCAATCCGTTCGTCAGGAGAACGATCCTGTACGGATACTTCCGAGCTATTCTAAGGAAATCAAATATTTTAGGGTGTGTCAGCGGTTCACCTCCGGTTACAATTAATTTTAACCCTCCCATTTCGTAGAAATTTCTGGCTAAAGATTCGAAAACCTCTTGATCCATAAAAACATCTCTTTTTTCAACGTAGCAGTGTTCGCATTTTAAGTTGCAGTTGTAAGTCACGTGAACGAGCAAATACCTTAAACTCGGAAATTCCTTCTGCTCCTTAAAATCCGGTAGCGAATTTCCGAAAAATCCCTCCCTCCTCAAGTATTCATAAAGCTCCTCCTCTATCTCAACCTCTTTTCCGTCAAGGGAAATAAAAAAGTTTAAAGCCTCCTCGTCCAGTTCGTAGAGGGAGTCGGTTTTTGCGTTGTAGGCGTAAGCTTTCTCAAACCTCCTCAGAAGTAGTCTTTTCGATAATTTTAGTCGCTTCCTCAATTTCCTCAACGCTCAACCTCCCGCTTTCTACAAAAAATTTCAAAATTCTAAAAGCTCCGCACTCAAGTACCTCTTTCCCCGGCTTGTAAAACTGGCATACACGACAAATTATTTCCGGGTTTTCAGCAAGTCGAAGCGCACTTGCAGATCCTTCTCTTTCTCCCCTCAACCTTCTTCACCTTCATTCTCTCACCTTATCAACATTTAATCGTTACATATTTAAATCTTTTTATTTATTTAAAATCATTTTGGTGTTAATTAGTAACATCCAATTGCTGTAAGGTAACATCGTCACAAAGTATATTAGCTTCGCTACCAATCTTCATTCATGAAAATTTTGGTTTGCCCGGTTTGTAATTCCACCGACATCGAATACGACGCTGGCGGTTACACGGGAAAGTACTACTGCAAGAGGTGCGGCTACGTGGGAAGCTACGTGCTCGAAATGACCGAAGGGGAGTACGAGGAGATGATTAAAGGAGAAGAAGAGCTGAAAAGAAAGAAAGTCGATTAACATTTTTGAGAAAAATCTCAAAAATTATATACCTCGCCTCGAAGTGGGGAGTATGGGTTACATCATCTACAAAGACGACAGAGTTGCGATATGTTTTCCAGCCGAGGAAGTAGATAAAGAGAAAATCAACATGCTAATGAAAAACGGTGACGAGATAAGAATTGCCATGCCTTGGAGAATAATAGAAAGTCTCGGACTTAATTCTTTTAAATTTGAGGGGAAGAACCTTATTTCCGTCGATTTCAACGGGGATTTAACAGCCTCTGGCAGGCTGAGAGCTATAAGGAAAATTCTTTCTGGCGAAATATACGATGCAAAATTCCCGGGGAAGATTTTCATCGAAGAGGTAAAGGAAAACGGAGTTCTCGAAAGACCCGGCTTTGGGGAAGCTGCCATAGACGTTGCGAAGATGAAAGGTTACTCACCAATATCCGTGTACGCTTTTCTGCTCAACCAAGAAGGAGAGTTTGCAGATAAGAACTACGCTTTGAAGTTTGCCGAAGAGAACGACTTCGAAGCTTTTTCGATGGAGGAACTCATCTCAAAGAGGCTTAAAGAGGAGAAAGCCGTAAAGAGGGTCGTGGAGACCAGACTTCCAACGAAGTTCTACGGAGAGTTTAAGGCGATAGGCTACGAAACTCCGATAGGGGAGGTTGTCGCCCTCGTGAGGGGAGAAAGTCTCGAAGAGTGTGTTGTGAGGATACACTCGGAATGCCTAACTGGAGACGTTTTTCACTCTTTAAGATGTGACTGCGGGGAGCAGCTTGAAAGAGCTCTGAAAAAGATAGATTCGGAAAATAAGGGCGTTTTGATCTACATGAAAGGTCACGAAGGAAGGGGAATAGGACTGATAAACAAGCTCATGGCTTACAAACTTCAAGATGAGGGGAAAGACACAGTAGAAGCGAACCTCGAACTCGGATTCCCGCCGGATATGAGAAGCTACGGGATTGCTGCCCAAATTCTAATGGATCTCGGAGTAAAGAAAGTTAGGCTCATGACGAACAACCCGGAAAAAATAGAGGAACTGAAAAACTACGGTTTCGACGTTGTTAGAGAACCAATAGAAATCGAACCCAGCGAAGAAAACCTGAAATACCTGAAAGCGAAGAGGGAGAAACTCGGACACTTCCTTTGCATCAACGATTGACCCATGAAAGGTAGCTGCAATATGGGCAGAACTCCCAGCTTTTTCCTTTTTTAGGCTTTATCTTTACGAACTTCATTCCATGATCTTTACAAGTTTTCGCTGTAACGTATAAAGAACCTTTCTGCGGAAGAGGTAGCGAGAACTTGCAATCGGGATAGTTACTGCAAGCTACAAACCTCCTCTTCGCCTTCTTCACAACGAGGTTTCCTCCGCACTCGGGACAACTTCCAACGATTTTGTCCTTGTTTATCCCCTCGCTTAAAATTTTAGACAGCTCTTCTCTATTTGCGCTTTCAAGAACCTTCCTCAGAAACTCGACGGATTCCTTAACGACGAACTTTGGATCTACTTTTCCCTCCTCAATCTTGTTCATGTCCTCTTCAAGTTTCGCAGTCATATCCGGCAAAGTTATCGGCTCGTACAGTTTTTTCAAAGCTTCCACAACAGAAAACGCTGTTTCGGTCGGCTTTACCGGATTCCCCCTCACGTATCCCCTGCTGTAAAGCTTCTTTATAATCTCGTGCCTCGTGGACTTAGTTCCGAGGTTCAGCTTTTCCATGAGCTTTATAAGAGAGCTTGTGCTGTATCTTGAAGGAGGCTTCGTCTTCTTCTCGTGTAATTTCTTAGAGAGAAGTTTTAACCTCTCCCCAACCCTAAGTTTCGGAAGGAACACATCCTCCGCTTTGCTGTAGATGTATATAGCTCTCCACCCGCTTTTGATTAGCTCTTTTCCAGAAGCTACGAGTTTTTCTCCCCCAGAGATTATTTCGGCTTTCCTCACCATCCAAACAGCATCCGGAGCTAAGGTTGCCAAAAACCTCCTAACGACGAGTTCGTAAATAATCCACTCATCCTTACTCAACTCCTTTCTGTCAGCCAAAGCAGTAGGGTGAATGGGAGGATGATCTTTCGTTTCCCTCTTACCCCTCGACGGCTTCATGTCCTCAAGAGCGATCTTCGCTTCTTTAGCAAACTCCGAATCGAGAAACATCTTAACGAGCTTTTTGAGGTTGAGGGATGGAGGGTAAACGGTGTTGTCCGTTCTGGGGTAGGAAATGTAACCGTTAATGTAAAGGTTCTCCGCTATCGCCATGGCTTTGTCTGGAGGCATGAACTTCGAAGCTTCCTTCAAAAATTCTGTGGTGTTAAAGGGTATCGGTTTTTTCTCAACCCTCTCTCTTTCTTCAAAGCTTTTAACGATTCCGTCTCCTATTTTTTCGTAAACTCTTTTTGCCTCCTCCTTATCCTTAAATCTTCTCGGAATCTTCGCTTCTACTCCTTTTTCGAATTTCGCCGTTATCTCCCAGTAAGGTTCGGGCTTGAACTCCCTAATTTCCTTTTCCCTATCAACAATTATCCTTAAGGTAGGGGATTGCACTCTCCCAGCTGAAAGGAAATCTCTTCCAAGTCTTCCAGAGGAGAGGGAAATTAGCCTCGTTAAAACAGCACCCCAAAGCAAATCAATTATCTGTCTCGTTTCCGCAGCCTTTGCAAGATTTACGTTTATTCTTCCCGGAGAAGAGAAAGCCTTCCTAATCTCCTCGGGAGTTACTGCGGAGAACTTAACCCTATCAATCCTCACGTTAGGATTCACCCTCTTTATTATCTGAACAGCCTCAAGTCCTATGAGCTCTCCCTCCCTATCGTAATCCGTGGCGATAGTCACCCTGTCAGATTCCTTGGCGAGTTCCTCAAGCAGCTTGACTATCGACTTTTCCTTAACGACTCTAATTATCCTCGCGTTCAAGAGAGAAGTCAATTCTACTCTCTTCCAGTCGTTGTATTCGGGAGGAAAATCGTACTCGACGACGTGTCCTTTTAAACCCACAACACAAGCGTCACCGTTCAGGTAGTAGTTTACTCCGTACTTCTTTTTAACCTGAAAACTCCCAAAAAGTATCTGAGCAATCCTTTTTGCTGTCTGATTCTTCTCCGTTACAATCAACCACACGCAACAGCTATATTGCTTCGATGATATTAACCTTTTGTGAGAATCTGCTTCAGGGTAAAAGAGAGTAGAAAACCCCTGAGCGGATTTTTGGTAACGCCAAACGGAGTTCTTCACGTTAAAGGGTGCGTAGATGTTCCGGAAGATGTTCTGTCAAAGGGTTTCATATTCAGAGGCGAATACAAGGGTAGAGAGTTCGAGTACCGCTTCGAAGACGTTTTCGACGTCGTCGAGCTTTCAGAAAAAGAGCTCCTTTTCGAAGCGAGCGAACTTGACTTAAAGCTGATAGAACAGCTAATTTTCCACAAACTCAACGAATTTAGAGAAGACAATAATTTAAAACCCCTAAATTGGAGCGAGAGAGTTGCTGAGGTTGCAAGGGAGAAAAGCATGTTTCTCGTGAACGAATTTTCCCACAGCTCTGGAAAAAACGCCTACGATTTGCTGAGAGAAAGGGGAATATACTTTTTGACTGTTGGAGAGAACATCTACAGAATTTCCGGATTGAAATCAACGGTGAACGAGGAATTCATAGCAGAAAGATGCGTCGAAAGCTGGAAGAGAAGTAGAGGGCACAGAAAAGTCATGCTCGAAGATTTTAGCCACGCCGGAGTTGGATGTTTCGCAAAAGGGAAAAGCGTGTACGTAACGTTGATTGCAATCCTAAACAATTACACAATCTCATCTTCCTTCAAAAAAGGTCAGGAGATATTCATCCAGCCAGTTGACGAGGAATTCGAAGGAGTTGTGAAAGTGAGGGTTCGCACCACTCCAAAAAACTGCTTCGAGGTAGAGGGTAAGGAGCTTTACGGCAAGGATGATGTTATTGTTGTGAAAGTTCTGAGAGATTGCGAAGGAGTAATCGAGATAGAGTATCCCCTTTAGATTAAGCTTTAATAGAATTTCCGGTAAGTTGATTCGATGAAGAAAAAGGTCAGAGTCGTGGGGTTTGATGACAGCTTCAAGGGTGATGACTGCTACTTAGTGGGATGCGTTACCGAATCGCGTTATGTCGAGGGCTTCATGGTGGAGAAAATTTCGGTAGACGGTTTCGATGCGACTGAAAAAATCGTAAAGATGATATCGAAATCGAAGTTTAGAGAACAGCTGAAGTGCGTATTTCTAAGCGGAATAACCTTTGGCGGGTTTAACGTCGTCGATATCGAAGAGGTTTACAAAAAAACGGGAATTCCGGTAGTCGTGATCATGAGAAAGAAGCCAAACATGGAGCGGATAAGAGAAGCGATAAAAAACGTTTCCATGCCGGAAATAAGAATGAAGTTTTTCGAAAGAGCTGGGGAGATTTATGAACTCGGTAACCTTTTCGTTCAAATCAAGGGTTGCGATCTCGATTTTGCAGAAGAGGTCATAAAAGAAACAACAGCAAAGGGTAACGTTCCAGAAGCTTTGAGAATAGCCCATTTGGTAGCTTCGGCTATAATACACGGAGAGAGTAGAGGGAAAGTTTAAAAATTAAATTTTAATCGTCCAACTGCTTTTCTCGCTGTAAACGTGCACCGTGCAAGCCAAACACAGATCGAAGCTGTGTACAACTCTTATTACATCCCACTGATCCTCCTCGCTTATGGGAGTTCCTATCAGAGCTTCTTCGAGTGGACCCATCTGATCCTTCGAATCTCTTGGTGAAACGTTCCACGTTGTTGGAGCGATCACCTGATAGTTTTGAATTACTCCACCTCTTATCTTCACCCAGTGTCCTAAGGCACCTCTCGGAGCTTCCCTCAGACCTACTCCGTCCCCGTCGTTTATCTCGTACTTCACGTAAGCTTTCTTGCCAGCGTAGTCCTTCAGTTCGAGCAAAAGACTTTCGAGGTAATCGATAAGCACGAGCTCCTCCTGAATCCTCGCTATGTTTCTTGCCAAGGCATTTGAAGCTGTCCTCCCTCCGGCGAGATTTTTCCTCAAATCGAGGGGATCACCGACCTCCCATCCGTCTCTGTATCCCTTTGCCACCATTCTTGGAAGAGGCCCAACTTCAGCCGGCACTCCTTTATACCTCGGTGCTTTAGCCCACGTGTAAGCGTTCTGCTTTCCGTACTTGGGAATTAGTTTTCT
>WAQS01000193.1 GCA_015520115.1 Ferroglobus sp. | reverse complement strand
GAAATACATCGTCAAAAACGTATATAGTGCATTGGATCAGAGCCAAGGTTCTGAGGTGCCAGCGGATGAATTATTGGCTTGGTACTGGCTTACACGTTCCAGATTCTTCACGTGTTCACCATCTCTCGTAGGAAAATCTGTAAAACCACCTCCAAGTGGTTGGATATTCGTTGGTAGCTTTACATGGGATCAGATAGATGAAATTCTAAGCTACGAGTTAGCAATTTATAGCTGTGCTACACCTTAGCATGAAGTTTCGGAGAAATTCCGAATATCCGAAAATTGGGGCTACATCTATTAGAAATCTTAAATCCCCGCGGGGCTATGTTTGTTTCTTCTCAATTCTTTTGCTGAAGATAAGGAACTACAGACTGAAGGGAAAGGAGAGCTGTTCTGAAGAATGTCATAGTGATTTAAGGAGGTTCAGGATGTTCTTAATTGTAAGGGCTGATTTGGCTTTAAAAGAGATAAGTTAACAACCGTTTTTTATTCCATTTTATTTAACGAACCAATTATTAACCCTAAGCGAAGATACTTTCATCATGGAAATCAAGTTCGCTAAAATGCACGGAAACGGGAACGATTTCGTTATCATCGATGAGTTTCAGGGAGAAGTTGTTAAGGAGGAAGAAAAACCGAAATTCGTGAGGGCTATAGCTCACAGAAATTTTGGAATCGGTGCTGACGGAGTTATCTTCGTTCAGAAGTCGAAAGTTGCCGACGCTAAGTTCAGGTATTTCAACAGCGATGGAAGCGAAGCGGAGATGTGCGGAAATGGCATAAGGTGCTTTTCGAGGTATGTAGTCGAAGAAGGCTATGCCAAATCGCCAGTAAAAGTTGAAACACTTGTTGGAATCTACGAGTTGGATGTTGCAAGGAATGAGGAAGGGTGGTGGGTGAAAGTTGACATGGGCACTCCGAAGTTCGATAGGAGAGAGATTCCAGCAAAAGAGGAAGTCTGGGGGAAAAAGGTGAAAGTCGATAACAGAGGCTTTGAGATTTACGCTGTCAATACCGGCGTACCTCACGCTGTTGTTTTCGTGGAAGATTTCGATTTTGATGTGGTTAAAATCGGAAGAGCAATAAGAATGAGCGAGCTTTTTCCAGAAGGTGTTAACGTGAACTTCGTCAAGAGGGAAGGAAAAGATGCGTTCTTCGTCAGAACTTACGAGAGAGGAGTCGAAAACGAAACGTTAAGCTGCGGAACTGGAAGCGTGGCTGTTGCTGCGGTTGTGAGAAAGCTGGGGTTTGCTGATGATAAAGTGGTAATTTTAACGAGGGGAGGAAAGCTTTTCGTCGAGTTTGAAGGAGAGAGGGCTTACCTTATAGGAGGGGCTGCGAGAATCGCAGAAGGAAAAATTAGGGCTGAGGAGCTAAATTATGAGGTTTAGAAACCGTCTTTGCCTGTCTGCGATGGCTGGTATAAACAACTCAGATTTCGTTAAAAGATTTAAAGTCGGCTTAGCAATTCTCGGCGGATTTAACGCCGATAAAAAGGCGAATGAAGCAGCGATCAAATCTTTGAAGAGGGGAAGAAGGGAATTCATCTTTGAAAACCCGATTGAAGATATAGAGAAAGAAATAGTTTCGGCTCTCGACTCCTACGGAAGAATTGCCGTAAACGTCAGAGCATCTTCAATTGACGGTTACATCAACGTAGCAAAAATTTGCAGCGAGTATGATGTTATCCTTGAGATAAACGCCCACTGCAGGCAGCCAGAGTTTCTGGAGATTGGAGCCGGACAATCTTTGCTCTTCAACCAAGAAAAGCTTTTGAACATAGTAGAGAGCTGTTCTAAGTACTGCGAAGTTTCCGTTAAGATAAGAGGTGGGTTGAACATCGATTATTCGTCTCTCTCGAAAAGGCTTTTCTCTTCGGCTTTTATTCTTCACGTTGACGCTATGATTCCCGGAGGTGGAGCGGACTACAGCCTTATCAAAGAAATTTCCGCTCTTGGAAACGTAATCGGAAACAATTCGGTGAAAGATATTAATACCGCGAGGAAGATGGTTGAAAGTGGAGCAAAGCTCGTTTCCCTTGCGAGGGCAGTGATAAAAAATGAGAGAATATTTGACGAACTTCTTGAAGACGATATTCTCTCCTCACCGATTGAGGTGATCTGATGGAACTGGTTAGGGAGATAGCTGAGGAGATCAAGACCTCTTACCTCGACTATGCGATGAGTGTAATAGTAGGAAGAGCATTGCCGGATGTAAGAGACGGATTGAAGCCAGTTCAGAGAAGAATTCTCTACTCAATGTACGAAATGGGACTTTTTAGCAACAGAAATTACAGAAAGTCAGCAAGAATTGTCGGAGACGTGTTGGGTAAGTATCACCCCCATGGAGATGCTGCGGTCTATGAAGCCTTGGTTAGAATGGCTCAGGACTTCAACATGAGGTATCCGCTCATCGATGGGCAAGGCAACTTCGGAAGCATCGACGGAGATGAACCAGCGGCGATGCGTTACACCGAGGCAAGGCTGACGAAAATAGCGGAAGAGATGTTGAGGGACATCGATAAAGATACCGTCGACTTCGTTCCGAACTTCGATAACACGTTGAAAGAACCTTCGGTTTTGCCGTCAGCCTTTCCGAATCTGCTTGCTAACGGATCAAGTGGAATTGCTGTGGGGATGGCAACGAACATCCCACCGCACAATTTGAGGGAGATCTGCGACGCCATTATCGAATACATCAGAAATCCTGATGTTACCGTCAGAGAGCTAATGAAGTATGTGAAAGGTCCGGATTTTCCAACTGGTGGAATAATAGTCGGAGTGGATGGAATAATAAAGGCTTACGAGACTGGAAGAGGGAGAATAATCCTGCGAGGAAAGGTTGAGTTTGAGGATAACGCGATAATAATCAAAGAAGTTCCCTACACAGTAAGAAAGTCTTTAATCGTTGAGAAAATCGCAAATCTCGTGAAAGAGGGAAAGCTTGAGGAAGTAAAAGCCGTCAGAGACGAATCTGATAGGGAAGGAAT
>WAQS01000192.1 GCA_015520115.1 Ferroglobus sp. | reverse complement strand
TCATAACGTCCTTTGCTTTCATACCGATAGCGGAAAGGGTCTGAAAATATATAAGTTTTTCATCCAAATTCGATCTGGGCAATCATAACAACGTCACAGCTTTCTAACCTCTTCAAACCCCTCAGAGGGTTTTTAGATCTGGACAATTTGTCAATTCTTGCCACAACAAAGCTTTTTCCCCTCGCAGCAGCTCTGTAAATCTTTTCCTCTGGAATGAAGTAGGAGAGAAACTTGAACTCGTCAAGAAGTGAAGGTGTCGAAATCATGACGTTGTCCGTTCCGATCATCCAGTTATCGTATTCGGAAAGTATTTTTAAATTTTCAAGGTTTAAAAGCCCGAAGAAAGCGTTAGATCTTGCACAAGAGACGATAGCAATTCCCTCGTCCATCGCTTTTTTTAACGAACTTTTATCAGCCATGTTCATGTGAACGAGCATGTCTGGCTCTAAAGCAATAGCCCCCTCCACGTCCTCGTTATCTTTTTCTCCGGCATGGATTGCGAAGAGGATTTTCTTTTTCTTTGCAATTTCTCTGCATTCCTCAAGGAAACTTTTATCGTGATCTCTAACGCTGCTAAAGCCGAATCCGTGGGACTTTTCGCTTAGAATCTCTGCTTCCTCCAAATTGCTCGGTCGAGTGAGGGCTCTTACAATCCCTCTCTTGTCAGCCTCCCTCAACAGCTCGAATCCTCTAATTCCCCCCTCTCTAAAATCGTAGACCTCAGTCGTTCCGCTCTTATAAGCGAGCTCGATTGATCTCTCCATCTCTTCAACGATCTCGTTTTCTTTGGCAGAGTTTAAGATTTTAAACTTATATCCTTCTGGCCCTACGAGTTCTTCTAAACTCATTCTTTCCGGATCCTTAGCTACGCTATCTCCAAGGTGGGTGTGAGCGTTCACGAAACTTCTGAAAATAACGTAATTAGGTTCAACTCTTTTTGGCTCGAAAACTATTCTGTTTTCCTCGAAAATTATCTCTCCGGTTTCGCCGCTCTCAACAAAAATGCATTTCATGGGAAAAGGTTTAAATTGCCTTTCGTAAAAATTTTTCACATGGCTAAGAAGAAGGAGAGAGCTCCACCGTTGATGTCTTCAGCTGGAATAATGAGGTATTTCGAAGAGGAGAAGACGCAAATCAGAATCAGTCCGAAAAGTGTAATCGCTTTTGGCTTTGTGGTAGGAGCTGTCGTTATATTTCTGAACGTATATTATGGGCTCTGGCCGAGTTAACATAGAGATTATCTTTGCCGGGCGCTCCAACGTTGGCAAGTCGACTCTTTTTTACCAACTCTTTGGAGTTAGAGTTAGAAAGGGAAAAAAGCCCGGAACAACGATAAAGCCAAATCACCTTCACTACAGAGATTTGCTCGTCACCGACTTACCAGGATTCGGTTACGTGTGGAAGGGGAGAGATCTCTCTGAGAAAGTAAAAGATTTCGTTGTTAGATATATAGAGGAGAACGCTGACAGAATAAAGCTTGCAGTTGAGGTGATTGACGCCAAAGCTTTTTGTGAAATAGCTGAGAGGTGGGACAAAAGAGGGTACATTCCCGTTGAAGTTGAAATGTTCGACTTTCTGAGGGAGCTGGGAATAGAAACTGTTGTTGCGGCGAACAAATTCGACAAGGTTGAAAGCGAGGATGTGATAGGGGAGATTAAGAAGTGGATTAAAGGGGAGATCATCCCCACTTCAGCGAAAAAGGGTGATGTGGAGGGTATCAGAAGATGGTTAAAGAGCAAACTGATGGAAATGGGCAGACACGACCTCATGGGGGTTTTCAGAAAGTAATTTTAAAATTTGAGCAGAAGAAATTTATACATCCTTTTACAAAAAATTATCCAGTGATCGAATATGAGGAGATTCGACTGGGATAGCTACAAGAGAAAGGGTGAAAAGAAGCTGAGCGAAAAGGATGAGAAGCTTTTAAAGAAGAACGTCGAAGATTTGAAGAGAGTCGCTGAAGAAGCTAAGGAGGAGATTCATGAAGTCGCAAAAGAAATCCTCCCAGAAGATTAAAATTCTTTTTAAGTTCTTAGGAGGTTTTCCCGAAAAAGAGAAGGTTGTTGAAGTGGAGGAAGATAAAACCTATAGCGAAGTTCTCGAAAGTCTGGGGATAAATCCCGAAACTGTCGTCATCGTCAAAGGTGATTCTCCTCTTCCAGTCGATAGCAGAGTTGAAGAAGGAGAAGTGAAAGTTCTGAGAGTTATTTCCGGTGGAAATTAAATCAAAAGTATAATAAGTTAAACAGCGTAAAATTTAGGGTAATGAGAAACGCAGATTATTTACTAATTTCGGATTTTTTTTCCGACGGTACATCCTTATCTCTCTCCATAGCTAAGGAACTGAGAGGTAAAATATTCTTAATCGCTTCCGAGCACATTTCTTTTATCAGAAGGCTTATTGACGAGTACGAGCTTGCGGGAAGGGTGATTTTATTCGCCACTCGCCCGTGGGAGGAGGGCATTTATATTATAAACCTTCTGAACCTTAACGATATAAGTATAGCAGTTTCGAAAATACTCGAAAAAGATTCCGGAATTTTCATTTTTACAATAATTCCCGAGCTTTTAATGATTCACGGGCTTGAAAAAACCTACATGTTTCTCCACAACACTATTACCAAGATAAGAGCGATTAACGGCTGCACCTTAGCAGTCATAAATTCCCACACGGTCACGAAAAAGGAGGAAAAGATTCTTCAGAAGCTATTTTCGAACACGATATTCGTGAAAAGAAGGGGAGAAAAAAGAGAGATTCACCTTGAGTATCCGGCTGAAATCAAGCATGAGATATCGTTTGAAGGGCTCAAAGTCGATTCGAAGGAAATTATGAAAATTTTAGAGAAAATTTAAATATTCGACGTCGATTTAAAAACATGCCCGGTATAGTTCCCCACAGACATTGTGTGGTTTGCGGGAAGGCTATAGAGCCGGAAGAAGTTTTTTGCAGCGATAGGTGTGAGAAAAAGTACGAGGAAGAAAGGAAGAGGCAGAGGAACTTCATGATTTTCATGCTCCTCCTGCTCTTCGGTCTTCTGATGATGACGTTCCTCTTCACTCCGAAGTGAAAACGTTAAGTCGATCAATTTTTTCAAACACCCCAACGACTTTATAGAACGTCGTTCTCTCCTTTAATTCCCTCAGTTCTTCTTCCTCAAGCTTCTTTTCAGCTTCGACGAAGAATATGTAATCTCCAAGCTTAATTCCGGAAGGGCGACTTTCAAGTTTTCT
>WAQS01000191.1 GCA_015520115.1 Ferroglobus sp. | reverse complement strand
GTACTGTGTACGTTCCTCGGGAAAAAGGTAAAGGTGTTCTGCAAAATCTCATCCCATTTCTATCTGAGATAACGGTAGCTAAGATTCTAATTAAAGATGCGAGGCTTAGGGCTGAGCATTTAAATAAAGAGGAGACGAAAATAATCTCCGAGGTTACGGAAATCCTTGAGGGGGCAAAAACCCTAAGCGTTTCGAAACTTGAGGAGCTTGCCTATTCGATTTCCTCACTGAAGGGGTCGTTTTTTTCCGCTTACATGCAGTTTAAAGATGAACTCGAAGAAATATCTTCCTCTCTGATCAAGGCTGAAGAGTATTCGAGAGAATTCGGTTTGGGTGAGCTAATTTCGAATCTCAGAATTCAGCTTCAATCTCTTCGCCAGTACGAATCGAGCTTCGAATCGACGCTTAACGGTGTGAGGGATGCTCTCGATACGGTTCATTTAAAATTGGAGTCCCTCCACAGAAAAGAAAACCTTGAGCTTCAAAGGAAAACTTCGTCTCTTCAAGCGGCAGCGGCTGTCATAGAGTTTATCGCCGTTTTCTACTACTCCATGGGAATTTGGAGCAAGTACGCAAATTTATCAGCTATTCCTAAGTGGATTTCCTTCTCTTTGCTTGCGATACTCTCCACTTTAGTCGTTATTTGCACGG
Organism: Ferroglobus sp.; assembly: GCA_015520115.1. GTDB lineage: Archaea > Halobacteriota > Archaeoglobi > Archaeoglobales > Archaeoglobaceae > Ferroglobus. The sequence goes on along the minus strand of WAQS01000191.1, from coordinate 5,742 downwards.
AAGCTGTCGGGGAAGCTTTAGCGAGCAAAAAGCTAAGCGGGAGGTTCTATTTGGTAACGGCTCTTTTAATTCTTACTGTTTTTGCGATGTTCCTTGTTACTATCTATTACTGAGGAGTTTTAGAGCTTTCAGCCTATCTTCTATCATTTTCAGGTGCTCCCTTTCCTGAGAAATCAGGTAGTCGAGAAGTTCCGAAGTTAGGGGATCAGCATTTTTCTTCATTTCGTTGTACTCTTTAATAGCCTGAACCTCCAACTGCTTCGCTCTCTCTAAAATCTGTTCGGGAGTCATGGAATAAAAATTGGTTTCGAGAAACAAAAACTTTTTCCAGAATTAAAGCTCTGCCTCGAAATCTTCCACTCTGTAAGGGAATTCGGCGAAGCCTCTGTTTCTCAAAACTTCTCTTGCGAGAATCCAGTAAACCAAAGCCAAGGCTTTTCTACCCTTGTTGTTCGTCGGGATTACAAAGTCTATGTTGGCTGTGTTGTTGTTCGTGTCGCATAGAGCTACTACCGGAATCCCCACTTCGGTGGCTTCGATAACAGCTTGCCTGTCTATAGCCGGGTCTGTGACGATTACGATTTCGGGCTCTTTGTATTCTTTAAGAGCGGGATTCGTTAAAGTTCCAGGGATGAATCTTCCCACAACGTACTCAGCTCCGGTGACCTTGGCGAACATCATCACCGGCTTCTGCCCGTACTGCCTTGCAGCTACCGCCAGAACTTTGTTTGGCTCGTATCTTGCAAGGAGCTTTCCTGCCAGCTTTAGTCTTTCGTCGAGCATTCTTATGTCGAGTATGTACAAACCGTCCTGCCTGACTTTGTAGATGAACCTTTTCATGTCTCCGGTCTTTATCTGCGTTCCAATGTGCACCCCAGCGGCTAAGTACTCATCCGGAGGAACAAGATATTCGTAACCCTCATCTTCTCTCATTAACTTCCCTTTCATTTTAACCACCTTATCTTTGTCATCGTCATGTAATCTTCATCTTCAATTCTGATTAGTTCGTTTAACTTGGCAATTCTTTCCCCGCCAACAACACCGCACTTTATTAATGTTGCGTTGAAAGCTACGCTGAGGTGAGCTATTGTCTCATCTTCAGTTTCTCCGCTTCTGTGGGAGACTACGATGTCGTAATCGTTGTCCTTAGCAACTTTCACCGCTTTGAACGTGTCAGTTAAAGTGCCTATCTGGTTTGGTTTGATCAAAACGGTGTTCGCAGCTCCCATTTCTATTCCCTTTTCTATCCTCTCAACGTTTGTGACGAAGAGGTCGTCTCCGCATATCATGCAGTTTACGCTTTTCGTAAGCTCCGCGAACCCCTCAAAGTCCTCCTCGTGGAGGGGATCTTCAACGTAGAGGAGGTCGTACCTGTCGATTAGTTCGGCTATGTAGGAGATCTGCTCTTCCCTGCTCAGCTTCTTGTCTCTGTAAACGTAATGTTCTCCATTCCAAAGCTCGGTTGCAGCTACATCTACCCCCATTCTTATCTCGAAACCGACCTCATCTTCAACTAAGCTTATAGCTTCATTTAAAATTTCAAAAGCTTCTTCGTCGGTTATCTGGGCTGCCCAAGCTCCTTCGTCACCTTTTGCCGCAAATATTCCCCTCTTCTTGAAAATCTCTTTTAGCTTTCTGTGAACTAAGGCGTTCGCTTTTTGGGCATCGAAAAACGTTTCTGCTCCGACAGGAATTACTAAGAATTCCTGAATGCTCGTTGAATTCTCTGCGTGAGCACCTCCTCCTATAACGTTTCCGAGGGGGTATGGAAGTTCTTTGGCGAAGACTCCTCCAAGATACTCGTAGAGTTTCAAGCCGAGGGAGTTTGCCGCTGCTTTAGCTGCTGCCAAGCTTGCGGCGATGGCGAAATTTCCCCCGATACTTGAGAAGTTCTCGGTTCCGTCTTCTTCCCTTAAAGCCTTGTCTATCTCTTGCTGATCGAAAACGTATAAACCTATCAAAGCTTTGGAAACCCTCTCCTCTATTTCATCAATCTTGTAGGGGTCAACTGCAACAGCTTCGTTACTTCCAGTTGAAGCACCGCTTGGAGCGATTGCTTTTCCGAAAGAGTTTTCGGTGATGACGACGCATTCTACAGTCTCCTTTCCCCTACTGTCAAAAACTATTCTGTAGAAAACATCCTCTATTACCAAGTTATCACCTCAGAATAGGTCGTATCTCTGGAGCCAGACAAAAGCACTCCTCCTCCTTTTAACGGTTATCGGAATCACACCTCTTTCGAATTCTTCCTTAGCAATTTCAAGAGGATCAGTTTTGTCAGTTTCAATTAAAACGGGAGCACCCATAGCTATTTGTAAAGCTCTTGCTCCGATAATTCTTGCCTTTTCAAACCTCGTGTATTCGAACGGAAACAACTTTTTCACGAATCTCCCCCCAAATTAAAGGGAAATGGGGCCGCCGAGATTTGAACTCGGGTCACGGCGCCCCGAACGCCGCAGGATATCCAGGCTACCCTACGGCCCCTCTTCTTCGAAGCTTATAACCCCTCTATATCTTGCCAGCTCCTCAACAACCGATTTGTGGGTGAAGAACATCCTCCTGCAACAATATCTCTCGATGCCGAGGGTGTCTAAAGCTTCCCTCGGCGACTTGCCCTCAGAAAGTAGCTTCTTATATTCCTCCCACTTATGAGCTATTACGGCTCCGCAGGTGAAGCACCTTACGGGAAACATTGAAAAATCACCTGTAAGATGTTTGCCTCCTCTTTCTTGCTCCTCTTCCTCCCTGCTTTTTCGGTTCTTTTCTTCTCGTATCGTTCACGAGCAAAGTTCTGTCGTATTCAAGGAATGCTCTCTTTAACTCCGGATCTTGGCTGAATTCCAATAACGCTCTCGCTATTGCCGTTCTCGCCGCTTCAGCCTGTCCCATAAATCCTCCGCCTTCCACCTTCACGTCGATGTCGACTTGCTTCGCAAGCTCTTTGGCTATTAGCAGCGGCTCCATTATCTTCATTCTCGCCATTTCTGGCTGGTAGATTTCGACGGGTATCTTGTTAATTCTTACTCTTCCCTTTCCTGGCTTTATCGTTGCCCTCGCTATTGCTGTCTTTCTCTTCCCGCTTGTAACTATCACTTTCATGTTCTCACCTCGAATCCCAGATACCTACTGACCTCCTCAAGATATACGTACTTGTCGGTCTTACAAACGTTCTCGAAATAAGCCGAATCAACTTTTTCGAATTCCACGCCTTCCAACTCTTTAGGAACTCCCATAAAAACTCTCAGTCTCCTGTAAGCTTCCCTTCCCCTCCTTGTTTTCCACGGGAGCATACCTCTTACGGTTCTCTTGAAAATCTTCTCCGGATGTCTCGGGAAATAGGGGCCTTTCTCCTTGCTTCCTCTGTCGTACTTTTCTTTGTACCTTTTGAAGACCATGTCTCTGTCTCCGGTTATGATCGCTTTTTCCGCATTGACAACAACTATCTTCTCTCCATTGAGCAATCTCTTGGCTATAACACTTGCCAATCTTCCGAGTACGTGATTTGAAGCATCTATAACCTTGAAATCGTCTCCGAGAGTTTTCAGAACCCTTTTAACGCTTACACCCATACTACCACCTCACACGAGAATTCGCACGTTGCTCCCCTTCGGATTCTCTTTGATTAACTCCTCTATGCTCATGCACGTTCCTCCAGCTTTCTCGATTTTTCTTTTGGCACTCTCCGAGAATTTAAAAGCTGCCACTTTTACAGCTCTGCTAATCTCTCCCGCTCCAAGCACTTTGCCGGGGATCAGCGCCACTTCGTTGTCTTTCAAGTACCTCTCGATTTTTCCCACGTTCACTTCCGCCATGTGCTTTGTTGGCTTAGCCAGCCTCTCCGCTACGTCTTTCCAAATCTTCGCGTTGTTCTCAGCTGAGGCTTTAAGCAATGTATCGATCAGCTTTACGAGATTCGGATTCGTTTTCCTCCTGACAACTTTTCTAATCTTGCTCATAACCACTCACCGACGATTAGAATTTACCGGAATGGGAGGATATTTAAAGCTAACTCACGGTATTTAAGTGTTGCACTTTGCTTTCTAAATCTTTTTATATTAATCCGGAGAAAAGGCAAGCATGAAATATGAGATCGTGTCGAAGCCGAGTTATTCCCTGCTGAATCTTACCCTTGAGAGAGGGGAAGAAGTTCTCGCTGAAGCTGGAGCAATGGTTTACATGAGGGGAGTAGAGCTAAAAACCGAAACCAGGGGTGGATTTTTCGGAGGAATAAAGAGGTTGCTTGCCGGAGAGTCTTTTTTTGTTAACAGATTCGTGGCTGTAGAGAATAATGCGATGCTGGGCTTAGCCCCTTCTTATCAGGGAGATATCGTTCACATACCTTTGAACGGAAGACTTTATGCCCAAAGCGGAGCTTTTTTAGCCTCAACTCCGGGAATAGAGATGGATCTGAAGTGGGGTGGGGCGAAAACTTTCTTTGTCGGGGAGAGCTTGATCTTAATGAAGTTGGAGGGTAGTGGAGATCTGTTTTTGTCCTCTTTCGGAGGAATTCAGGAAATTCAAGTTGAGGGAAAATTTGTCGTCGACACTGGGCATATTGTGGCTTTCGAAGAGACGTTGGACTTTAAAGTGAGGAAAGCAGGAAGTTTGAAAGCGACAATACTCAGCGGAGAAGGGCTTGTAGCAGAATTCAACGGAGTTGGAAAAGTGTGGATTCAGACAAGATCTATAGCCGATTACATAGGCTGGTTATCTTCTTTGATACCTTCGAAGTGATACCATGAGCGAAATTATAGTCGGCTCCGCTATAAGAGCAACTTACATAGTTAGAGGTACGAGAGGAGCTTTGCTGTGTCCGCCGCATCCTTTAATGGGTGGAAACAGATTCGACGTTCGGCTTGAGAGGATTGCAGCGGAGCTTCACAAGATCAATTACTCAACCCTAACCTTTGACTATAGAACTCCCTTCAGAGGGGGTGTTGGGGAGATAGAAGATGCAAGGAGCTGTTTGCTGTACTTGAAGGAAAGGCACGATTTTGTAGCTGTAATAGGTTACTCTTTTGGAAGCGTAGTAGCCTCTAACATAGCCGATGAAGCAGACGCCCTTGTTTTGATCTCTCCCCTCAAAAGAGTTAACGAGATTGAGCTGAGAGATAGTAACGTCCCGAAACTGATCATCATCGCAAGATACGATGAGATCGTCAGCTTTAAGGAATCTGAAGAAATAGCTGAGAGGCTTTCCGAGCCGAAGAAAGTTGTAGTTCTCGATACAGATCACTTCTACACCGGAATGTACCTTGAACTTGCCAAGGAGATAGCCGAGTTTTTGGCTGGAATTCAATAATCCGGGGACGATGGAGTAATAAAGCCGCTAAAAAAGAAGTTTAATTGAATTCCACAAATTTTTCCCACAATATTTACGAAACTTTGCGAAGTTCTTCAGTTACCTCTGCGCAGAATTTAAGAGAGACAGAAGACAAGTAGAACTTTCAAGAAAGCAAACGTTCTTTGAATTTTATTATTACCATCAACTTTTCTTTTTCTCTTTCGGGAGGTTCGAAATTAGTTTTAATTCTGCCGAACAAAAAATTCAATCGCTTTCTTAAAGAGAGTCTGTAGGATTAGACTTCAATTAACCGCTGGCAAAGGCTGCATAACTCGTATTCTGGTTTTTTAAGGGTTATTTCGTTGCTGTGTATCAATACGGGATTAAATGCTGAATTCGACAAAAGGTGTTCCGATTAGGACTTTGAGTAAAGAAGACGTAAGAGCTGAGGTAGAGGC
>WAQS01000190.1 GCA_015520115.1 Ferroglobus sp. | reverse complement strand
GTGAATATCGTAAACCACTACGTTGGTTTGAGGGAGATAAATCCGGAGGAAATGATAGAGTTAAAAGTAGCCCCAATAATCTTCGGAATTCTCGACATTCTTGCGTTGGTGGGTGTAGCGGTAAGCAGCGAAAGGTTCGAAAAGTTCTTCTGGATTGTGCTTGTGCTCACGGCTGTAGGCATCCCAGCTTACCTGCAATACTGGCTCTACAACTACGGACATGATCTAAATCCCAAAGCTGCGGTTGAAATAGAACCGTTCACTCCGCCGGTGGTAACGATCACACCAAACAAGGTCGGCAACTTCAGAACAATAAGCTACTTGGACATTGGCTACTGGATGATCGTGGCGGCTATGCTTCTCTATCTGCCGGATAGCGTGATGAAAAAACTCAAGAGGTCGAGGGCGGTGGAGCATGCTTAAAATTTTAAATATTTTATTTTTAATTTTAATATTTTTAATTTTCATCGGAGTTGCTTCGGGAGAAGTTTACTACGCATCCCCAGATAATATAACCAGAGTACTTGAGAAAGCTCGTGACGGGGATACGATATATCTGTTGGAGGGTTATTACAAAGGGGGGATCGTGCTCAACAAAAGTGTTGCTCTTATCGGTATGAACTATCCGGTTATCGACGCCATGGGTGGAGTTTACGGAATATTAATTGAGGCGAACAACTGCACGGTGGAAGGTGTAAAGATCGTGAACACGTCAACATCAAGGAGCCTTCAGCCAGCGGGAATAGTACTTCGATCGGATTACAATATCATAAGAAACGTAATTATGGAGAACGTTTACTACGGTATTTTGCCCCAAGAGGCTGATTACAACATCATCGAAGACTGTTACCTGGTTGGTTTGAAAGATGTGGACATGAACTACAGAGGAGATGCAATATACCTCTGGTATTCAAAACACAACATAATAAGAAACGTTACGATGCTCTACTTCCAAGACGGAATTTACAGCGAGCATTCATATTACAATAAGCTGATCAACAACAAAGTTGCGTATTCTCGTTACGCTGTTCACAACATGTACTGCACAGATTACCTGATCGACGGCATGGTTTCCTTGCAGAACATAGCTGGTTACGTGATAATGTATTCCGCAAATATTACCATAAGAAACAGCATTGCCGAAGTTAACTGGAGAAGTGCCGTTGGAGAGGGAATCTTTGTGATAGAAACCGATAACGTCCTAATTGAAAACAATACTGTTTATGCCGGGATATATGGAATGGAGATCAAGAGAACACCCTACAGACCGGGGCACTATGCGATAGTAAGGTGGAACACGATAGCCTACAATCAGGTAGGAATCTCGGTGGACGAGGAAAGTGCCGTGACCTTCTACGGAAACAGTTTCATAGAGAACGTGGACAACATCGAAGCGATTGGGGACATAGGGAAAAAAATGAAGTGGTACAGCGAGGAGCTTAAAGTAGGGAATTTCTGGGACACGTATGCTGGATTTGACAAAAACAAGGACGGAATTGGAGATCTTCCCTACGTGGAAAGGAGTTTTGCCGAGTATATTATCGACAGCTATCCAACTTTAAGGATTTTCATGTACACCCCCGCATATCAGGCTTTGGAGACGATGTCGAAGATATTTCCGATAAGTCCGAAAATTAGCGTTTACGATCCTTATCCTTTAATGAAACCGAATATTAATCTGAATTTGGAGAAGGAGACAAACGTAAATGCCCAGATGTTATTTGCCTCGGTCTTTCTTGTGTTGACATCCGTGTTAATCATTTGGAGGTATGGTTATGGCGGTTATTGAAATAGAGGAGGTTTACAAGGAGTATGACGGATTCGTAGCGTTAAACGAGATAACTCTATCATTGGATAAAGGATTGACCTTGCTGCTTGGACCCAACGGAGCTGGAAAGACGACTCTTTTGAAATGCATCGTCGGGCTGTTAAACTTCGAAGGAGAAATTCGGGTCATGGGTTACGATGTTTTAAGAGAAGCAGTGAAGGCGAAAAATTTCCTTGGCTACCTCCCTCAAAAAGTTTCCATCTACGAAAATATGAAATGCTATGAAATTGTGAAATTCTTTTCTGAATTGAGAAAAATAGATCTGGACGTTGAGGAGGTTCTTAAATTAGCGGAACTTGAAGATGAATACTACTCAAAATTTGGAGAGTTGTCTGGAGGAATGAGGCAGAGATTTGCTCTTGCATTACTCCTCGCCTCCGATCTCCCGGTTCTAATTCTTGACGAACCGATGAGCAACTTGGACCCAATGGGAAGGAGGAAGTTCGAAGGAATGCTGAGGGATCTAAAATCTGATAAAACGATCCTCGTTAGCTCTCATTCCCTTGGCAGCTTGTTACCTTACGCCGATAGAGTGGTCGTTATGAACGAGGGAGAGATCGTTTTCGACGGAGAGCTCGATCGATTCTTGTCCATGCTTGATGAAAAGTTCAAAGCTCACGTCAAAACAAGCGAAGGATGGTTTACGATAACAGCAAAAACGTTCGAGGAATTCATGAGCAGCATAGATGGAAGAATCGTAAAGGAGGTTATTTTCGAAGAGATACCGATTGATCAGCTTATAGCGAAGATAAGCGTAGGAGGTGAGTGACTTGTTCATTTTAATTAAAAAGGAGCTTTCGGACTCTCTGAGGAACAAGTGGCTCACTTCTTATGCTGTAATGTACATGCTAATCGCTCTGGGTTTGTCTTACTTCTCTCTCCTTGGCATAAGCGGTCTCGGATTGAAAGCCTTAGGGAGAATCACCGCAAGCCTGATCAACCTCACGATATTTTTGACACCGCTGGCATCTCTGATGCTTGGATCTACGAGCATAGTTAGCGAAAGAGAAGCTGGATCGCTGGAATGGTTGCTATCTCAGCCGGTGAGCAGAAGATCGGTGATACTGGGCAAGTTTTTGGGACTAACCCTGGCTATTTCCATAGCAACTGCATTAGGTTACGGATTTGCCGGACTGTTTCTATCGATGCAGCTCCCTTCCGAGGATCTGCCTAAATATCTGGGTCTGATTCTCATATCCTCAGCCTTAGCAGCGGTTGGAGTAGCTATAGGAATCTTCGTTTCCATAACCTCCCGAGGTAGGTTTGAAGCTTTAGCGACCTCGCTTTTACTCTGGCTGACATGGGTCATAATCTACGACCTTTTAGTTATGGGAGCGAGTATCGCCTTTGGATTGACGTATCTAACGATCTTCCTCCTCCTTGTTTTAAATCCAGTGGAGAGTTCAAGGCTCTTAATGGCGTATATAATAGATCCAACTCTGAGCTTTCTCGGATTGACTGGAATGCTTGCTGCGAGGGACATTTGGAATTTGCCGCTGTTCTTAGCGAGCGTAATCTTTGTGTGGTGTCTGCTACCTTTAATAGCTTCGTTTAAACTCTTCGCAAAGAAAGACGTGTGATCGAATATGCCGGGGATGAAGGAAGTAGTAATCAAGATGAAAATGACTCCCCACACTTGGGTTAGAAAGATAATATCAGAGGACCCGCTCCAAGTGAGAATCCTCGACTGCAGATCCATTCAAGGGAAGGATGGTGTAATAGAGCTGTTCGAAATTAGAACAGACGGTAAGAATGTGGACAAGATAATCGAGAAGCTGAAGAAGTGCGGCGAAATTTACGACTTAGAAATACTTGACAAGGACTATAGGAGAGGAGAAATCGTGGGAACTCTCAAAACAACCCATTGCGACGTTTGCAAGCACTTCACTCACCTACCTGACTGCTTTCTTGGTTCTGCAGATTACGAGCTGAGAGACGGCTACGTTTACTGGAAGCTTCTCTTAACTAACGAAGATTTGAAACTTCTGCTCAAAAAGTTCGAAGAGATGGGCGTGGAAATAGAAATAGAGGAAATGTCGAGCTACGAACATCATGAAGACTCTCTGACGGTGAAGCAGGAGCAGATAGTCAAGCTCGCTTGGGAGATGGGCTACTTCGACACTCCAAGGAGGATAAGCCTCAAGAAGCTTTCGGAAATTCTTGGCATATCTGCACCAACCCTTTCGGAAATTCTGAGGAGAGGATTGAGAAAAATTGTGAAAGAGTACTTCGAGAAGGTAAGTAGAAGAAAGAGATAGCTAAATTAAACCGAGAAATTCGAGTGCCTCAACAACACCATCCCCATTTGGCTTGGACGTAACGACATCTGCAACTCTCTTCAGCTTTATGTCTGCGTTAGCCACGGCAATTCCAATTCCCGCCACTTCAAACATGTCTATGTCGTTTTCAGAATCTCCTATGGCAGCCACTTCCTCAAGTCTTATTTCAAGCTTTTCTGCTATGAATTTCAACGCTTTTCCCTTACTCACTTCTCTGTCGGTGATGTGGTAGGCAAAGCCTGAGTCGATTATTCTCACGTCTTCGGGAAGAAGTTTCCTTGCCTCATCTATTGGAAAAGTTCTCCTCAAGCAGACCTCCGATTTTCTGTAATCGTTATCAAGCAATTCAATTCTGTAGTACTTTTTGAGAATTTCCACAGCCTTCAAGCACTTGCTTTTATCTCCAAGAACTATATCCTCTCCATCGTAGTCGAATCTAACAACTCCACCGTTTTCGCATATCACCACGTCTGAAACTCCTATGAGCTTGGCAGCCGTTCTTGCAAAGCAGGAGATGTTTCCCGTGGCTAAGATTATCACAGCGTCGACTTTTCTTAAAGCTTCAACGGCTTTACAGTTCAAACTTCTGTCCTTGTACGTTAGAGTTCCGTCGATGTCTATTGCTATCGCTTTTATCATCGCTGTGTGGTTTTCGAAACGTATTAATAACTTTTAGCTTTCCTGAAAACATGATTCCCGGATTGAACTTCGATAAAATCGTTCTGATCGGCAGTATTTTCTATTCAAGACACGCGATAGTTGAAGATCACAGCAAAGGAATCTTCAACAGGGAAAAGGCGGAGGAACTGATAAACAGGCAGGAAGAACTGGCTGATAAATATCAGCTTTCGTCTACTCTTGACGTTGTCGCTGAAACTGGAGAAGCTATGGTGAAATACCTCGATTTCATTTTCGATCATTACGACAAGCCTTTCATCCTCGACGGTTACGTTGAGGCGAGAGTGGCTGGATTAAAATATGTCATCGAACACGGACTTTCCGACAAAATAATCTACAATTCCATAAATCCGATTAACACGAAAGAAGAACTCGAATTAATAAAAGAGGCTAAGATAAGGTATGCGGTCATTTTTGACTACGATCCGTCTTACACCACTCCGACAAGAAGGCTCGCTTTGCTGACCGGAGATGGTAGAAAAGAGGGGTTAATTCAAAAAGCAAAGGCATTGGGAATTAGAGATTTGCTGATTGATGTAGTTCCAACGGATATTAAGAGCTTGGGGGAAGTAATCGAGACGCTCCTCCTCGTTAAAGCCACTTACCCTTATCCAGCTGGTTGCGGACCGGCTAACGTTTCCTACTACATGGCGGAGTACCTCAAAAAAGAGCTCGACGTAAGAGTTCTCGTTAGCAGTGTTGACAGCGTTGCCCAGCTTTTCAGCGACTTCCTTTTTTACGGACCTATCGAGAGAAGTGACGTGGCTTTTGAAAGCGCATTTATAGTTGAGGAGGTTAAAGAAGGGTTGAGCACACCGATCTACAAAATGGTGGTGTCAAGATGATAGGGGAAATCTTAAATGAGTCTCTGAAGTTGCAGGAGGAAGCTGTTAAGGCTGTAGAAACTCACAGATTTGAGGAGTTTAAAATCGTTCACGCGGAAAACTTCGTGGAAGCTGTTAGAGGGATGAAGGTAAAGGACGGACAGAGCGAAAGCGCTTTCAACCTCTACAGAATGAGCCTGATAAACCACTACGAAATTTTGAAGAGTTTGACTGAAAGCGTGTCCCCAGTGGAATCAGCCTTTCTCGAATGGATGCAAACTCCGGTGGTGATGGAAATTCTTTACAGTTTGGACTCTTCTTTCAGAGAGGCTGCTGAAAGCATTGCAAAGGTGATTGAGGAAAGCGACGATATAATTTCCCTCGAAGCTATGAGGATCGCTAACGGATTTTATGGAGTAACTTCGGCAAAGGATTTTGCCGCAATCCCCGGCTCGACTTTTTCGGTTTTGGCAAAAATTGTCGAGAGAGCTGACGTAGAAAAGGACTATGCGAAAGCATTCCTTTCGGCAAAATCTTGGGGGCTAAACACCTCTTACATTTTCGGTAACGAGTTTTTGAAGGTTTTTAAGGAAACGAAGAGTTTTGAGAAGGCGATAAAAGCAGAGAAAAACGCTATGAAAAGGATGTTGCTTGAGCCGGTGAAACTTCAGAGGGAAATAATGCTCTCTTACGGATTCAAATCCTTCGATCCGGCGGATTATATGAAAACCTACAGAGAGAAAATGGAAAGCATAGTAAAAACCTCTCTTGGCGAAGTTCACATAGCAAATGTCGTTATGTTACCGACTCATGTGGGGGATGTTGGGCATCACATAGGCTGGCAGTACTACTACATCTGCAGAGACGAGATGTGCATGGAGCTTTTGAGAGTACACTTAACTTTCCTCAAAAGAAACCTTCAAAAAGCCTACGAGGAGGGGTTGATGAAAAACGTCTTCGACATCTCATATTTCGCTACGGGTCTCTCCGCTTTGCTTATCTACAGAATTTTGTTCGACGAAGGCTTTACAGCGGAAATGCTCACAAGACTTTTTACGGAAAGGTTTTACAACTACGTAATGCTCAATCAGTTTGACAGGAACGTCGTTAACGAGCTTCACGTCAACGACCTTCTCGATTTCGCTTTTCGCGGGCAGAGGTTAGCTGAAAAGGGTTGGAAAATTGGAAAGCTTGAAGTGGATTTCTCAGACTACGAGAACTCCTTCTTGCAAAGAGGAGAGTACTACGCCTATCCGTTCTGCGCGATAACAACAAAATTCGCCACCTTAATGAGATTTGC
>WAQS01000189.1 GCA_015520115.1 Ferroglobus sp. | reverse complement strand
CCTTAGGTCAAGGGCTTCCATTGCCATGAAAACAACAGAGTCGTTTTCAGGTCCGATTTCGTTCAATTCAAGCTCATGACCAATCACAACATCCAGAACACTCGGAGTGTTCGCAAAAACTACCACCTTCTCCTCCACTTCCGGAGAAACGACAATCCCTCCAGAAAACACTTCCTTAAGAACTTCGATAACAGTTTTTCCGCTCTTATCGTGAACTTTCAGCAGCTTCGAAAATCTTTCTGGACTTATTATCATCGCAAGCTTTCCCGACGTGACTTTCGAAACCTCTCCGGCTGCTTTCATCAACTGCTCTATGCACTCATCACTCGTTTCCCAGTCTCCAAGCTCCATCTTCTTCCCGGCATCGAATCTGGAAAGTATCTGTTTATCCTCCGCTTTAGCTATCAACTCTCCAGCTCTTGTCGCTACCGACGGGTCGAAGCTTCCGTCTTTCAGCTCCCTTATGCCAATGGAAAACCTCTGGGTTATGAGAGGTATCTCCCTGAACTCCTTTTTCGAGACGCTAACGATTTCTCCAGATTCTATCAGATCGACTCTGTAACTCTGAGCATACACCTTCGTTTTGGGCAGAATGTTGATAATTCTTCTTCCCCTCTCTACTCCATCCATAAACGCTTTTTTCAAAACTTCGAAGTAGTCGTTCCCTCCATCGTTAAGTTTCGTCTCTATTCCGGTCATCTCCTTTACCTCTTCAAAGCCTTTTTTTAACTCTTCAACTTGCTCCTCATCAAGTTTTAGCAGCAAAGCAGTAAATTCCCCCACGTGAGTCTTTTCCTCCCTTGCAATATCGAGGAAAACTTTTTTTATGTCCTCATCCTCGATAAATCTTGCCATCTGCTCGTAAAGGTTTATAGCGTCGTGTTCGGCTATGATTGCCAGTCTAATAACCTCCATGAGCTCTTCCCTTGTGTAAGGTTTGTCCCTCGATATAACAGTCGGATTGATCGAAAGCATGATTTACAGTATTGGTAACTCTTTATAAACTTTTTTGTGACCTCTTTCCATAGATGGAACGTCTAAAACCTTTTAATCTTAGCTTAAAGAGTTACCGTTTGTTTATCATTTTTATAAGCTTTCTCCAGTGGAAATGAAGGGGGTTGTTTTTTAATCCCCTCTCAGATTTGAAACCATGATAGAAGAGCTAAGAGAGTACTTCAGCGAATTCGACGCTGAGGTTATCGAATTCGATCCGAAAAACGTGAAAATCGATAGAAGGGCGAGATGGAAGTGCATGTTCGGATGCAGCTACTACGGTAAGCGCTTTTCCTGCCCTCCTAACGTTCCCGAAGACTACGAGGAGTTCATAAGGAGCTACAGAAAGGGATACGCTATTCTCCTCAGATTTAACAACTACTTTGAAGACAAGAGGAAAGCTCAGGAGAAACTCGTGGAGTTTGAAAGAAGCTTACTCAACAGGTATCCCCTCGCCTTCGTCCTATTCCCCGGAGGGTGCGATTTGTGCTACGAGTGCAGCTATCCAGATTGCAAGAGGCAGGAAGATGTCAGACCAACTCTTTCCTCTGTCGGACTAACTGTTGAGCAGTTCGGGATAAAAGTTGGGGACAACAGGAATGTTGCGATTCTCCTACTTGAGTAAAATTTTTTTGATGAATAGTTAAATTACTTTGAGATGAAGTTTACGAAGGATGAGGTCATAGGGGTAGCTTTTTCGAAGCTCAAACCGAAAGGAGATGAAATTTTCGCAGATGTAGGAGCAGGAAGTGGAGCCGTAACAGAATTTTTCTATCCTTACGTGAGAAAAGTTTACGCTGTGGAGATCGACAAGAACATTTGCGAAAACCTCAGAGAAAAGTTTAAAGGCAACGGAAAGGTTGAGGTTCTCAACATAGATGGAAAAGAGTTCTTCGAAAGTTACGAATGCGATATAGCTTTCATAGGAGGGACTAAGAGCCTTGAGGAAATGATAGAGGTTTGCAACGCGAAAAAGTTGTTATTTCTGCCGCAAGGGTTGAAGTTGCTGTTAAGGCTTTGGAATGTTTGAAGAAGAAAAAGGCTTTCGAAGAAATGGTGATCGTAAATATTTCCAAGAGCTACGATCTTGCCGGAGGGACTGCTTTCAAAAATCTAAATCCGGTTTTTCTGGTGGTCGGATGCTTTACGGGGTAAGCTTAGGTCCGGGAGATTTCGAGCTTTTAACTCTGAAGGCTTATAGGATTCTGAAGGAGGTCGAGGAGGTGATAGTCCCGGGTGAGCTTGCTTACGAGATCGTGAGAAAAATAAGGGAGCCAAAGCTCGTGAAAATTCCCATGGGGAGAGCGGAAGAGGTTATAGAAGAACTCTCCTCAGAACTTGCCGAAAAGTGCGTTGAAAAAGACGTGGCTTTCGCAGCTCTTGGAGATGTCGCTTTCTTTTCAACATTCCAAAAAATTGCTGAGAAGGTTACGGAGAAGAACAAGAACGTTGAAATCGAACTGATTCCCGGAGTACCAAGCTTTACATCGGTCTTCTCTAAACTGAAACTCTTCGTCAACGCTCCTATCCTAATTACAACTCCCGAATTTGAAGAAGTGAAATTCAAGGTAGTTTTAAAAGCGAAAAATCCGAGAAAAATTTCAGAAACTTTCGAAAAAGACGGTTTCGAAGTAGTTCAGGCTGAAAAAATATTCATGGAAGGAGAGAGGATTTGCAAACCTGAAGATAAAGCTTCATACTTCACGATGGTGGTGGCATGGAAGGGAAAGTGTACTTTGTAGGCGCCGGACCGGGAGATCCCGAGCTCTTAACTTTAAAAGCCTATAAACTTCTAAAAGAGGCAGATCTAATAAT
>WAQS01000188.1 GCA_015520115.1 Ferroglobus sp. | reverse complement strand
TTCTCGCTGTCGATCTTAACGTAATAACCTCCCGGAGCCGAGTATATCAACGGATAAACGTTCTCGACTACGATGTCGTAGAGGGTTGCGACGTTTATAACTGGAATGCCGTATCTCGTGTAAACAACACCTCTCTCAAGGTAATCCTGCTTAAACCTTTCTCCAACAACTATCGGGCTCGCTTTGAGGAACTTCGCTATTAACTTCATCTCCTTCACGGCTTCGGATTTTAGGGAGTCCACGTTGTAGAGAACTTTTATCAAGATTACAAAGTCGTCTTTCCTTGCGACTATGTCGAAACACCTGGGCTTAGTCTCGACTAAGTCCGTAACCGTGAAACCTGCTTTCTTCAGTATTTTTAACACTGCACGCATCACGAGTTCTTGCATCTTCAAAAAGAGTATGTCGAAGGGTGTATATAAATTGTTTTCTCTAAAGTGTGTAACCTACGCAAAGCTGCTCGAATTTCTCGTGTTTCATTAACTCTTCAGCTTCCCCTCCGAAAACGACCCTTCCGCTCACGAACATATACGCATAATCGCTTATTTCCAAAGCTTTTAGAACGTTCTGTTCCACGAGCAGAATCGTTATCTTCAGCTCATCTCTGAGAAACTGAATTTTCTCGAAAATTGTCGAAGCGTATTTTGGAGAGAGCATAGCAGTTGGCTCGTCGAGCATCATCAGTTTCGCGTTCTTTATCAATGCCATTGCCATAGCTAAGAACTGCCTCTCTCCACCGCTGAGCGTTCCCGCCTTTCTTTTCATTTTCGTTTGAAGTTCTGGAAACATTGATAAGGCAAGCTCAACCCTTTCCTCGAAATCCTCCTTCTCTACTGTGTATCCAGCAATCTTTAGATTCTCTTCGACGCTCAGATTTGCAAAGATATTGTCAGTCTGAGGCAAGTATGCGATTCCAAGCTTGGTTTTGTCGTGGGGAGGAATTTTCGTGATGTCCTTTCCATTGTACTGTATCTTTCCGCTGTAAATTGTCGTCAATCCAAAAATTGACTTTAGAAACGTGCTCTTCCCACTGCCGTTTGGTCCCACTACCGTGGTTATTGATTTCTCCTTTATTTTAGCGTTAACGTCGAAGAGTATGTGAAGCTCTTTATATCCAGCGTTTAGGTTTTCCACTTCAAGCACCTAAGTACACCTCCACAACTTCCGGTCTCTCTATTACCTCCTTTCCTTTTCCTTCGGCTATAATTCTCCCAGAAGCCATCACGTATACTTTATCAACGTATTCGAGAACTATATCGAGCCTGTGCTCAACGATTAAAAACGTCTTCCCCATCTCGCAGAGCTCTCTCATCCTTCCAAGGATGTCGTGGGAAAGCTTTGGTGCAACTCAAGCCAGAGGCTCGTCCATAACAAACAGATCTGCGTCGCTCATTAGAGCTCTGCCTATCTCAACAAGCCTGAGCTGACCTCCACTCAGATTTTGGGCTTCTTCGTCCCATAAATGCTCTATGCCAAGGAATTCGAGAATTTCAAAGGCTTTCATGACGCTCTCCTTCTCTTTCGGAATGTATGCTTTCGTTAACGCCCCTACTATTCCTTCTCCGGGGTTTTCCCTCGCTATCAGCAAATTTTCAAGGACCGTTAACTTCTTCAAAGGCTTTGGAATCTGAAACGTCCTTACTATTCCCCTTCTGTACAGTTCGTGGGGAGGTTTGTTTGTTATATCTTCTCCTTTATATTCAACTTTCCCCTCGTCAGCCTTGTAAAATCCCGTGATCACGTTTATCAGCGTTGTTTTTCCGCTACCGTTTGGTCCTATCACGAGAGTTATCTTTCCCTCTTCGACTTCGATGTTAACTCTGTCCAAAGCTTTTAGACCGTCAAAAAATTTGGAAAGAGAAAAAGTTCTTAAAATCATGCTCTTCTTCTCAGTGCGTAAGCTGCAGCTGCTGCAGCAATCAGTATTCCGAATCCTGGTGTTTTCTTCTCTTCCTTCTTTTCTTCCTTAGGAGTCTCCTTCTTTTCTACTGGCGTCTCTTTCTTTTCTGGTGTTGGTGTTGGCGTAGCTTTCACTTCTGGCCACTTCGGCTTGTGTTTCCATTCGATGCTCTTAGTTTCGAACTTCCAGATTCCTGCTATGTCCCACTTTCCTTCTTCGTTTACGTAGTAGATTGCGTAGTCTCCGCTTGCTCTGTCGTTCCACTCGTTGAGTTCGATTCTTCCGCTTACTGGCTGCACGCCGTATTCGCCGTTGCTGTATTTCACAGCCACCTCTTTAATCTTCTCGACCATTGCATCTGGGTCGTAGCTGCCTTTTTCTTTCACGACTTCAACGTAAGCCAGTGCAAGAACCCAAGCTGCATCGTAGGCGTTCATCGCATATTGGTAGGGAGCCTCTCCGAATCCCCTCTTAGCGTATTCTTCAGCGAGTTTATCGTAAGCTGGTCCTTTACTCTCGAATAGCGTTGCGTACATTCCGACTCTCTTAACTTTCTCCAAAGCGTCGCTTATCTTTCCGCTCTTAGCGTTTCCGTCACATCCGATCCAGACGACGTTGAGCAAGGGCGAATCTTCAGGGGTTTGAGCCAGCAACGTGTAAACTTCTTCGTAGGTAAATGCAACAACAGCCACCTTCTCCCTGCCATATTTCTCGATCAGCTTGTTTAATTCGCTCTCCATGCTTGAGATGTATGGCGAGAAGTCAGCCGGAACTGAATCAGGGTACTCGATCGGCTGCGCTATCTCAATCCCAGCCGCTTCGAGTTTCGGCTTTATGGTCTCGTACAATCCTCTTCCCCAGGCGTTGCCTATGTAGATTATTACGACTCCCTTCACTCCGAGGTCCTTAAGCTCGGATGCAATCGCATCAGTCTGCAGATCATCGGTTCCGACGAATCTGAATATGTACTTCTTATCCTCCGGCGTGGCGAAACCGATTATAGTCGGCAACGCCGTTGAAGAGGGCGAGATTATTATTATCTTGTTCGACGTAACGAAGTCTTTGACATTAGCCACCTCTCCACTTCCCATCGGACCGACGATGAGATTTATCCCTCTGGCGTAAAGGCTTTGCACCTTTTGCAAAGCTATATTCGGATCCACCTTCGTGTCTTCAACGTAAAATTCGACGGTGTAATCCAGCCCCTTCTCCTTGAAGTAGTTGTTTATCTCATCCTTCGCAATATCCAATGTGTTCTTAATGTCCGTACCGAACGTTGTCAGTGGTCCAGACAAGTCCACAAGTACACCAATTTTTATTTCTTCAGCCGCCGCTACACTGCTTAGCAATAGCAAACCCAACAAGACGAATACCAACCGCATGGTCAATAATAACACCATTAAAGTTATAAATCTTTATCGGCTCTCTACAGCCAATGAGTGTAGTTGAAGGTGCTATAATCTATTCAAACCTCCTCGTGCTGCTGTCCATGAGTTTAACGATCACATATATCACAACATCGGTTCCGAACTTCGCGCAAGGATCGTTTGCGGTTTTCGGTTCTTATATAGCCTTTGCTCTCTTCAAGCTTTTTGAAATTCATCCTTACAAGTCTGTCCCACTTGTTTTCATCTTGGGTGGTTTTCTTGGAGTAGTGACTTATTTCCTCGTTTTGAGACCGTTAATAAAGAAAGAGGCGAGTGTTCTAATTTTGATGATCGCAACTCTCGCTTGGGATCTTATTTTACTCGGCTTCCTTGGAATTTTCTCCGAAACTCTTGGGAAGATGATAGGAGGTTACGCTTCTCGCTTTATCTTCACGCCTTACGACTTTAGGGCATTTGG
>WAQS01000187.1 GCA_015520115.1 Ferroglobus sp. | reverse complement strand
ATAGCTACTTACATCCAAACTTCTTCGACAAGGAGAACGGCAAAAATCATTTCTGAGTTTCATCCGGTTTCCCACACCGCAGTTTGGAAATGGATAAAGAAGCTTGAAGAAAAGCTACCAATTTCGACGGAAAAGAAGAGAAGAAATCTCATAGCGATAATCGTAGCGAAAGTAACTGGCTTTAGGATTCTCTACGAAATCGTGAGCGCTTAGCAGGTGGAAAGAATATGTCTTAACGAGAAGGGATCTCATCTGCGCTCCGATTACTGCCGCAAATTTTCGAATTAAACAGAAGTTTTTACTCCATGCTTCTTCTCAAACACCAAATTTCGAGCTTTAAACACTCTTTAGGGTCGCATTCAACAAGTAAACAGCCAAAACAAGGAGGTAATCCAGTTATAGCTTCGACTTTTTTCATTAACTCTATTAAGCTCGGCTCCTCCTCTTCTTCCTCCACCTCCACATGGGCGGGAACTATTTTAAACGTCTTTACGCCATCAACAACTACCTCTATTCTCTTTATCAGCCCCTCTTTCTCAAGCTTCCTGAGTATTCTTGAGCACTTGCTACTATCGATATTCAACTCCTTCCAGAGATCCTTTTGAAGAATCTCACCTTTCTTTTCGAGGAGTTTTAAAATCTCCTCTCTCGTGTCTATCATCTTTTTACTCCTCAAAAGGCTGTATCAGCACGATGTTGTTTCCTCTTAGTACTATATCTCCGAGTACTCTGATTTTCTCCCCGTCTTTGTACTCGTAGGCGTTGGACAAGTGGAGGTTCATGTAATCGTCCACACTCTCAAGTCTCCCAACTAAGCTCGTCTCTTCTCCTTTCATTTCAACTCTTATTTCCTTGCCGATCAGTGATTTAACCATTTGATTTGGCAGCATTCATTCTCACCTCCTTGAATAGCAAAAGGATATTGGGAGAAAACAGTATATATAACTTACTCGAAGATTTTTCATGATTCTTCTAACCGGTGGTGCGGGGTTCATAGGAAGTCACTTGGCTGATAAACTCGTTGAAATGGGAGAAAAAGTTAGGATTATTGATAACCTCTCCTCCGGAAAAGTGGAGTATATAAACGAAAACGCCGAATTTATCAAAGGAGACCTGAGAAATCCGGATGACGTGAGAGAAGCTTTGAGAGGAGTAGAAGAGGTCTGGCATGTGGCAGCGAATCCAGAGGTAAGACTCGGAGAGAAGGATCCAAAAACGATATACGAGAACAACCTTCTCGCCACTTACGTTCTTCTTGAAGAAATGAGAAAAGCAGGAATCGAGAGGATCGTTTTCACCTCCACCTCAACCGTTTACGGAGAGGCTGAAGTTATTCCAACGCCAGAAGATTACAAAACGATACCCATTTCCATTTACGGAGCAACCAAACTCGGTTGTGAGGCTTTGATTTCCTCGTACTGCCATACTTTCGACATGCAAGCTTGGATTTACAGATTTGCCAACGTTATTGGGAAGAGAAGTACCCACGGAGTTATATACGACTTCATACAGAAGCTGAAAAAGAATCCGAACGAGCTCGAAATTCTCGGAGACGGTAATCAGACGAAGTCCTACATCTACATCTCAGATTGCGTCGAAGGCATCATCTACGGATTGAAAGCCGATGATCAGCTGAACATATTCAACTTGGGTAACGAAGACTGGATAAGTGTGAAGAGAATAGCTGAAATAGTCTGCGAAGAGCTTGGAGTCTCCCCTAAATTCAAGTTCACCGGAGGAAGGAGGGGGTGGAAAGGGGACGTGCCCCTAATGCTCCTATCCATAGAAAAGATAAAGAAACTCGGCTGGAAGCCGAAGTATAGTAGCGAGGAAGCTGTTAGAATGGCTACAAGAGATCTAATCGAAGAAAGCGTGCTCGAAAGTTAGGAAAGCGACACCCACCATAGCAACGGAGAAGGAGAGAATTAATGCAAGAGGAGAAAGGATGTCGTCAACAGTTCCCATCTTAGCCATGTTTAAAGCGGCGAGAGTTGAGCTTATAACGGGAAATACGACCGGAAACAGTAGTATGGGCATTAGCAACTCTCTCGTTTTTGATTTGAGAATTAAAACCGAAAGGGAACTGCTAACTATGACGAAAGCAACGTTTCCAGCAGTTAAGGAAAGCAGAAAAAGCGGTGTATTTTCGATCTTCGGTTGAAACAGGACGAAGAAAATCGGGACGATCATGGCTTCAACGAGAAGCATTAAAAACAGGTTATAGAGCGTTTTTCCGAACAAAACGCTGATAGGGTTTATTGGAGAAATTCTTAAACCGTCTAAAGTCCCAGCCTCAAGCTCTCTCAGAAAAGCCCTTGAATAGCCGAGCATACCTACAAAAAGAAGAACAATCCAGAGGAGGGGAGACGCAACAACATCATACGCCTCCACTGGAATAGAGACGCTGAACATGGCTGAAGAGATTAGAGCGAAGAGAAGCATGAAGTATATCGAGTTTTTCGTTCTAAGCTCCACTTTAATATCTTTTTTTGCAATTTCCACCACTTTCAAGAAAGCACCTCCTTGTAAACACTTTCTATGTCCTCCGAGCTACCATCAAATACGATTCTTCCCGAAGACATGATCAAAGCTCTTTCGCAAGTTTTTTCAGCTTCTTCAAGATCGTGGGTAGTTAATAGGATCGTTCCGTCAAAGTTTTCGAGAATCGTAAAGAGCTCCTTTTTTCCGAAAACGTCCAAACCCGTTGTAGCTTCATCAAGAATTAATATCTTAGGAGAGTGGATCAAAGCCCTCGCTATTGCCAGCCTTTGCTTCATACCTCGCGAAAAGTTTCTAACGAGTTCATGCCTTCTTTCATACAGCCCGAACTCCTTAAGCAGCTCAGGAATTCTGCTTTCATCAGCCTCGTAAAGTTTAGCGTAGAATTCAAGATTCTCGTAGGCTGTAAGCTCTTCGTAAAGGAATGTGTGGTGAGAAACTACACCGAACATCTTCTTAACCTCGTAATCTTTAAAAGGATCTTTTCCAGCCACCTTTACTTCACCGCTCGTAGGCTTCGTTATTCCGCTTATGATTCTGACCGTCGTCGTTTTTCCAGCTCCGTTCGGCCCAAGCAAAGCGACCTTCTCTTTCTTCCTAACCTCAAAGCTTATCCCATGCAAAGCCACAAATCTTCCGAACTTCTTTACGACATTTCTTAGAACTATATCCATCTTCTCAGCTCCTCCAAGGCTTTCTCCACTCCGAGAGCTATGCCTTCCACTTCAATGTCCCCTCCCTTAGCTCCATCTCCGACTACTACTATCCTCTCTTTAAAAACAACGCCCAAATCCGAGCCGGCTTTGATTCTATTCACCGGCCAGTCTCTGCTGAAGCTTTGGACAGCAAGCAACTCGAAATTCTTTCCAACCACCTCTCTTATTTCCCTCAATCCGTCCTCTATTGCTCTTCTCGCATCCCCCTTAAACGGCTGATGTACCTGAAGCATAACTCCCTTGCCAAGGTTGGGATCCGCGTTCGTCACCTCGTTCATTCCGGCTATGTTTTTATTCGCTATGAAAAGAACGCCAGTGTGTTCTAAAAACGGTTCTTCGAGTTTGAGAGTGTACTTTATCCCCCTGCTCTCCTCTGGAAGATTTACTTTCTCTCCCATGAGTTCGGCGGTAAGCTTGTGACCGATATTAGAGATTACGCCGTCAAAACACTTCCACTCTTCAATAAGCAACTTAACCTCTTCATTCGATTTTTTTATCCCTCTAACTTCCTTTCTCAGATAAATTTTCCCTCCCATGCTCTCAAGGTTCTCTACAAGCTCATCTATTACAGCCTTACACCCTCCAATCGGGATTCCCGGTCCCCGATACTTTACGGTCTGCTTAAATATCTCGTAAAACTTCCTGAAGGTTATATCCTCAGAATATATGCTCAAGCTCCAACCGAGGAACGAGTTAAGAAACGCTTTCGTAAAATCGTCGAGAGAGTTTGCAAAGATGTCAAGGGTTCTGTCTTTAAACTTCGAAATCGCAAGCTCTTTGTAGAATTTCAATATCGCTTTCAGAGGAAAGACTCTCCTTCTAACTTCAATTCTCTCCCCATTCCAGAGAAACTCTCCTTCTGGCTTCGAATCAATTATTTCGACCCTTACTCCTATCTTCTTTAAAAGTTTGGCTAAGGGACCTCTACTTCCGTGGGGGATCATGTGTAGAGCTCCGGTAGAAATTTCAAAACCTTTGTAGTTTAAGCTCGTGAACCTTCCACCGGGGAAAGGCAATCTCTCGTACACCTCAACTTTATAACCTTCTTTAGCCAAGAGATTCGCAGCGAGCAACCCACCAAGTCCAGCACCTACTACAGCGATCAACCTTTCACCGCCTTAACCGGGCAGTAGATTACACATTTGAGGCACTTAACGCATTTCTCCTCATTTATCTTCGCCTTTCCGAATACCTCTATCGCCTCAAATTTGCATACAAGCATGCAGTAAGCGCATCCTACACAATGGTCTTCTACTCTCACTTCAGCACACCTAACTCAGTTAGCCTCTCCGGAAGGTATACATCCGTGACGTAATCAAGTCCATATTTAGCCAAAGCCTGCTGCTCGGATTTCTTCCCCAGCTCAAGCTGTAGGTT
>WAQS01000186.1 GCA_015520115.1 Ferroglobus sp. | reverse complement strand
CTACTATCATATCGGGTAGATGCCCTTCTTCCTTCATTATCTGCTCCCAGGTCTCTTTCCCTATAACGGATTGAAAGTCTCTGACCATAATTGGATAGGGATGCGGTCCAACAACGGAGCCTATGAGGTAATGGGTAAATTCAAAACTTGAAACCCAGTCTCTCAAAGCTTCGTTTATCGCATCTTTTAAAGTCCTACTTCCGCTCTCTACGGGAATTACATTCGCTCCAAGTATTTTCATTCTGAAAACGTTCATCTTCTGCCTTTCCACGTCTTCGGCTCCCATGTAAATGTCTGTTTTCAGCTCAAACAAAGCTCCTGCTATAGCTGTCGCAACACCATGCTGTCCAGCTCCGGTTTCAGCGATAAGTCGAGTTTTTCCCATTCGTTTTGCAAGCAAAGCCTGTCCGATAGTGTTGTTTATCTTGTGAGCTCCGCTGTGAAGTAAATCTTCCCTTTTTAAATAGATTTTAGCCCCTCCTACTTTTTTGCTAAGATTTTTGGCAAAATACAGCGGAGTCGGTCTGCCGGCATAGTTTCTCAAATAAAAATCAAACTCTTCCCAGAAGCTTTCATCCTTTTTCACTTTTCTATAAGCTTTTTCAAGCTCCATTAAAGGAGGAACTAATGTTTCGGGAACATACATTCCCCCGAATTCCCCAAACTTCACGTTTCCACCTCGAACCCAAGTTTCTCAAAAACCTCTATCGCTTTTTCAAGATGTTCTTCCCTGATGAGAAGGTGATCGGTGAAATAGGAAGAGAATACCAAGACGGGAATTTCTTCCTCCGCTAACGCATTCGAAATTTTTGCTATGAAGCCTACAGTGGAAAAGTCCATTTTTGCGTCGAATGTGATTAGCTTGAACCCTCCCTCAACTTCCTGGCAATCTATTTTCTCAGCTTCCTTTTCCCTCAAAACGAGGGTAAAGCCTTTGTAGTTGATCGCTGCAAAGAAATCAACCTCCCGTAAACTGTCAGTTCTTGCAATCGCAAAATTTTCCCTATCTATCAGAACCTTCAACATAACTCACCACTTCTTCGAATCTCACTCCTTCGTGAACGATTTTGTGGAGTATTCTTACAACTCTCGTCGGATTTTCGCTCTGAAAAACATTTCTTCCAGCCGCCACTCCAGCAGCTCCGCAAATTAGAGCTTTTTCAACCATCCTAAAGAAGTCAGCTTCAGCTGTCTTTCCCCCTCCAGCGATTACGACGGGAATTTTCGCGTATTCCACTACCTCATCCATCTCCTCAACGAATGGCACTTTTACAATATCCGCTCCAAGCTCGTAGGCAGCCCTTGCCGCATGCTTAACGGTATTTAAATTCCTTTCTCCCTTCGGGTAGCTCATCACAAGCAACGGCATTCCGTAAGAATCGCATATCTCCGAAATTAGTCCAAGCTTTTCAAGCTGCTCTCCCTCGTTTTCTGCACCAATGTTTACGTGAACGCTTACACCATCAGCTCCAAGCGCTATAGCTTTCTCGACGCTCGTCACGAGCTTCTTATTTTCCGGCTTTCCAAGCTTGGTCGATGCGCTGAGGTGAATTATCAAAGCTACATCAGAATTTTGTAGAATCTCAGAGCTCTTGGCAACCCCTTTGTGCAAAACCACCGCATCCACATAATTTTCTATTAAACCTATGAGGGAGTCGATGTTTTCCAGTCCCGCTTCCGGCTTTGTAATTCCGTGATCCATCGGGACGATAACGGTTCTCTCGTTTCTAAGAATTCTCCTTAACCTCCTCTTCCCGATCAACAAATACCACCTCTCGCTTTTTTAACGAATTCTTTCACGAGAATTTCATTTTTCTCCCCATACGCCTCAACTCCGCTTGAAACGTCAACTCCGATGGGTTTGACGAAATTAACCACTCTTCCCACGTTTTCAGGAGTTAACCCTCCAGCAAGAATTACATCAAACCTCTCCGCAAGAATTCTGCTGATCCTATGATCGTGCTGCTCTCCGCTCCCTCTTCCGGTATCGAGGAGAATGAAATCTGAATTGTACAGTTCTATCTCGTTACCAATCTTTTCAGCTTCCTTTTTCGGATTCCTGCTTTTCTTGGGAACTTTAAAAGCTTTCATAACTTTTACGCCAAGCTCCCTAACAGCCTCAACAGTTTCTGGCTTTGCGTTGGAGTGAATCTGAACGAAACTCGCTTCGGTTTTTTCTATCAAAAGCTGCCATTCCTTTTCGCTTTTAAGAGTTGAAACCACGAATACCGGAATTTTAGCCGAATGAATTATTTCCTTGGTTTTAGCCAAAGAGACCCTTCTTTTCGATTCGGTCTCAACAACAACTCCTCCGAAGTCAGCGTATTTTTCTACGATTTCAAGCTCTTTCAGAGTTTTTATCCCGCAGATTTTCACGATCATCTGCACATCTCCACGAAATTCCTGATAATCCTCAACCCCTCACTCCTCGGAGTTAACACGCTTTCTGGATGAAACTGAACACCTTCGATGGGTTTCTTTTTATGCCTAATTCCCATCACGATTCCTTCCTTGCATTTTGCAGAGACTTCAAAACCCCTCGGGACTTTCAACACGGCCAGAGAATGATACCTTGCTGCCACAAGCGGATTCCTTACACCTTCGAAAATCGTTTTTCCGTCGTGCTCAACCTCGTTTGGCTTTCCATGAACCGGATGAACCTTTCCAACTTCCCCTCCAAAAACGTGAGCTATTATCTGATGTCCCAAACAAACTCCCAATATGGGAGCGTCGATTTCCAACACTATTTCCGGACTGTTTCCGACTTCCTTTTTGTTTTGAGGAGAGGAAGGGCCGGGAGAGATTACTATTCCATCCGGATTCATTTTTTTGATTTCGTTAATTGAGACTGTGTTGCTTACAACCTTAACTCTGTCAAAAAGCGACACGTATTCGGCTAAATTCCAAACAAACGAGTCCCGATTGTCAACAATAACGATCATTCCACCACCTCAAGGGCTTTTAAAACTGCTCTCATCTTCTTCTCGGTCTCGTAAAATTCCCTTTCGGGATTCGAATCAGCAACAATACCGGCTCCAGCTCTTATTCGATAAGCATCATCTATCTCCACCATCCTTATGGCTATAGCCATATCAGCTGAATTGTTAACGGAAAAGTATCCGACGCAACCTCCGTAAACTCTCCTTTTGGACTTCTCCAGCTCATCTATTATCTCCATAGCTCTGATTTTAGGAGCTCCAGTTAGTGTTCCTGCTGGAAAAGCAGCTTCCATTGCCTCAAAACAGCTCACATCCTCTCTAAGCTCTCCAACCACCTCACTCTCTATATGCTGCACGTGGCTGTACTTTATCACCTCCATGAACTTCGCCACTTTAACGCTTCCAGCCTTGCAAACCTTTCTGACATCGTTCCTTGCAAGATCTACGAGCATAACATGTTCAGCTCTCTCCTTCTCATCGGAGAGAAGAGATTCCGCTATCTTCGAATCTTCCTCCTCATCTCTGCCTCTTCCAGCT
>WAQS01000185.1 GCA_015520115.1 Ferroglobus sp. | reverse complement strand
GTCTTACGTAGTAAGCTCCCTTTGCAGCGGAAATAACTTGAGTTGTTTCGTCATCAGCAAAGGGAGCGGCGATTTTTCCGAAGCCGGTGGCTATTATTCTTTTAACGTCATCCTTGCTTACCCCAGCTTTGCTCAAAGCTTCCTCAAAAGCTGAATTGGAGGTTTGCTTTAAATCTGTCCCAGTTCTCGTGATAACGTAGGAGAGAACTTCCTTATTTTCGTTCATCACCACGACTTTCGTGTATTTAGATCCGACATCTACCCCAACAAACATAGCATCACCTCACGCAAGCTTTTCTACACCCAAACTCTGCATGAATGAATCTATGACATTGAAAGTTCTCGCCTCGTCAAACTCTCTCGGATCGGCCATGTTCCCTTCGTAAGTTGCAACCGGCACCCCTTGCTTAACTAAGTAGTCTCTCACTTCGAGCGTTGACATGTTCCAGAGTTCGCAACCTCTGTTGAGGTGCATTATTATTGCATCAGCCTTCCAGTCCTTTATCATCTGGTAGGTTTCGAGCTTCCTTATCCAGTGGGAATACTCGTGCTGCCAGGAAGCTCTGTACTTTAAGTTGAACATCGCAGTCCACCATAGAGCACTTCTTCTGTCATGGATTTCAAATCCCGCCTCTTCTGGCGTTGGTGCCGGCTCCCAGACCCATTTCTCTCCCTTTTCGTCCATGCACTTCCAAGCCCCTCCCAATCCGAAGGTGTAGATGCTTCCGACAGATACAGCTCCGTACGTTTGTTCCAAGTACCTGTAAACTTTCAGGAATGGCCAAGGCGGTGGGTTGTCAGTCACGAACCTGAACTGCTCGTAGGTTAAAGCGCCTATACCCCTCTTCACCCTACTTTCCACTTCTTTGTACAGCTTCTCATAGAGCTTCACAACTTTCTCGTCACTTCTTTTAAGAAGCGTTAGGACGTAGAAGGAGAACATGCTCTTCTCTTCCATCGGGGCTGGAGTGGCTTGGTTGAGCTTGCAGATCTTAGCCCAGAGCGTCATCGACTTAGCTTCGTTTTCAACAGCCTTGATCAAAAGTTCGTCATCGTACTCTCTTCCCGTAACCTTTTCCATCCAGGTAATTGCATCTTCAAGCTGTCTGACCACATATTCGATCTTCTTGTCGTCCAGTAAGTAACCCGGACCGACGGAAATATCAACAGCGTAGGTTGGCACCCCGCCTTCAAGTTCAGCGGCGTAGTGATACCATTTCGCATGGGTGCAGCAGATGTGTATCGTGAAGTTGAAGTCGGGCTTGGGGAATGGCTCGACTTCGGTTCCATCGGCAAGGAGGTACTTGTTCATCGCTATGCTTCCCCAGTAGTTCCTCATGTATCCGCATAGGTCTCTTGCGGCACCTTTTCTCTCTATAGCTTCAAGAGCTCTGTAGGAGAAGTCTCTGAAGAAAGCGCATGTCGCTCCGTAAGGTTCGCCGGTTAGCGGATAAACGTCTTCTCCCAATCCGGCTGGCACAGCATCGAAAGCCCAAGCTGAACCAGCCCATCTGATTCCTCCTTTCTCCTTAGCTTCAAGGTAGTTCTTGTAGTACTCCATTCTATACTTCTTGAAATCGTCCCAACACTCAAACGGTCTAACCTTAACTTCCGTCACGATCATCACCTCAGATGTAAAGATCTTCTTCACCCATCGATTCGATTAGAGCTTCAACTCTCGTTCTGAACTGACCGACGGGCTGCGTTAAATCAAGCTCCAAGTGCAAATGAGGAACGCCCATTTTGTCGAGCATGTCTCTCAGCGAAGGAATATCAAGCTCGTGAGGATCGCAGAACTTCATCTGGGCTATAATTACGGCTTCAACGTTCCAGTCCTTTATCACTCTCTCTATAAACTGGAACCTTCTTCTTCCGAAGAAGTCCCCCCTCGCCCAATCTTTAGCCGGACACGGAACTCTGTAGACGTACCTCCTTGCCAAAGCCATTAGCTTATCATCTCCGTTTTCTACAGTTCCCCAGAAGTATCTTGAGCCAGTACAATTCTCCTCAAACACAAAAGTGGCTGGATAGTCCATTCCGTATTCGATGAGCTTGAACAACTCCTCGTCGTAATCCTCACTTCCAATTAGCATGAACCTCGTTCCAACTTCTCTGTCACTCTCAACCTCTGGCAACTTTTCAACCAAGCTTTCAAGAACTTCGTTGTGTTCTGCTTTATCTACAACTTGGGAAGAAACGACCATGTACATCGCATGCAATCCAGTTATCTTTGGATCGTCAGCCTTTCTGAATTCGAAGACCTTCATCATAAGCTCGCGGTTCTTGTTGTAAACCTGAATAGCCTCTTCAAGGTCTTTGTCCGAGATCGTTGTGCCTGTCCACTCTTCCACAGCCGCTTTGAACTTCTCGAACTCGTGCTTTGCGTAATCTGCAGCGTACGGGTTATTCACGCCGTGAGGGAAGGGCAAGTAGTAGCTCCACTCTATGTTTTCGACTCTGTCAGCAAAGCTAAAGTAAGACTGCCTCATGTGCAAGCAAGACTGAGCGATGGTAACCCCGTCAAGATAGTTGTACCTCCCCTGCAACCCTTGAGCTAACGTGTCGTGGCAGAAGGGGCAGTACATATCGTGCAGATACGGACGGGTAATACTCTCCGGCTCGTGACTTCCAAGAATTCTCACGGGCAGTATTCCAGCTGCGTAGAGAATTTCCTCTGGCACGTAGGTGCAGAAGTACCCTACCACTTTTCCTCCGGTTTTCTCCTTCCATTTCTTCGCATATTCATGCCTCTTTTCGAACCATTCCTTGAATTGCCTAATCTCAGGTAAGTTTTCCACGTTTTCTCCCATTCTATCCCCCCGATCCGTTAGTGTCAACTTTTACCGCTGTTTAACCTAATGTTGTAAAACAGGTATTTAAAGTTTTCTGGATAATGGTGGAAAAATAAGCGGTTAGATTTTACATTGTATCAGGAGATTCGGATATGACATCGTCAAGCAACGACTCATCGAAGCGGAACTTCAAGATTCTATAGATTATCTGCAAGTCGAGATCTTGGATTAGAACCCCGTACTCTTTAAGAAAGTGGTGCACCCACCTCGAAACTTCTTGAAAACTTCTAAAAACCATCAGCGTTTTCCACCTCATAATTCCGTCGGTTGTGAAGAACAAAACCACATTTGGGGAGGAAACGAGATATTCGTATGTTCTCCTCCAGTGTTCTGCAAAGTTTTCATTGTTGAAGCTCATTTCCATGAAAGCGAAAATGAAGTAGTTCTCGTTCGGAATCACTGTCTCTCTAAATATCTCCTGCTCCTTCATCTCCTTTATTATTTCTGCAACTCTCGCATGACTCAGGCTTATGTTGTACTTTTCCTTTAAAACCTCGCTGAGCTTCCTTGTTGTTATGTCGGGGTCCGCTATTTTCTCCCTCAAAATTGCCTTCCTTGTCTTGTCGAGTTTAACTATCGGTGTTCTTAAGTCAAAGTCCATGAATTTTGTTAAGCTTTATTGATATATAAACGTGATG
>WAQS01000184.1 GCA_015520115.1 Ferroglobus sp. | reverse complement strand
GCTTAGTAACTCGATGAAAAGAGGATTGAAAGTTATACTGCAGAAGCACATACATGTATCCCTGATTGTAAGGCCTCGATGAAAAGAGGATTGAAAGGAAAATCGGCTAATTCTTTGGCTTTTTTGCAACCGGTTAGCTCGATGAAAAGAGGATTGAAAGTGGCGAGCCGATTAAATGCTTCGTGTGCGGTAGAAAGTATATCTCGATGAAAAGAGGATTGAAAGATAACAAAGTCGGAAAAAGCTAACACAAGAGCGCTACGACTTCGATAAAATACGTTCAACTTGTCCGAAAAAGAGACGTAAAGTCTGAGAGATCTATCAGAAAAGATAACACGCAAGAGAGTTACGATCTTTTCAGCTTCGGCTCTTTCTCAGAGAAGTCTACGTAAAACCCTATGCTCTCCAGATACTCGTAACTTCTCTTTCCTTTTCCGTGGAGCATTAACTCAAGTAGATCCGATTCGTCGTCGATGTCGATGCTTGCGTAGAATGAATCGAAGACGCTCAAACTCAACCCAAGCCTTTCAGCTATTCTTACATGTTTCAAAAAGCTTCCGTAGTGATAGGAGGTGTAAAATTCTCTGCTCCTTGACAAAAGCATGTTTGTTCCTCCTTTTCTTCCGGGAGCAATCACAACGTCTCCATCGGTATCTAAAAACCCTTTAACGATCTTTTTGTTTATCAAGGCGAGATCGGACATGATAAAAGCCGAATCTTCCTTTTTTATCCTTGAAGTCACCACGGTGTCGAGATCTCTATCGTCAATTTCGTACTTTAACCCTCGAAGCCTGTCATCTCTCGATGAAGTCACGACTATTGCATCTTCGCAAGATTCGAGAACATCGAGCAAAAGCTGGAAAGCGAACTCCCTTCTCTCTTTCTCGCTCATAATTTTGGACAACCTCGACTTGGGGTTCGTCGGTTTGAAGGGAACGTAAATTTTCATCGCAGTCAAATTCTGCTTTCGAATAATAAACTTGCTGAAATTCCCGTAAAGAATTTATCTTTAAACTTTCAACAAATCACATGGACTTGATCTGCAGATTCGTGGTGAGAAATGGAGAAGTAATCGGAGAGAGCATAGATGTGCACAAAAACAGGCTTGTTATAAAAGTTAAGGACAAGTTTCTGGGAATCCCCCTTGAAGCGATAGAGAGAACCGAAGAAGACAAAATTTACGTGTCGGAGTTCAACGAGGAAGATGCAAAAAGATTTGGAGAAATATGGCTTGAGGAAAAATCCAAACCGGTTTCGCTGGAAGAGCTAAAGTCCTATGGTTTCGGAGGAGAGTGAATACAAGCAGGTTATAGTGGTGAGGGAAGACCTCAATCTTTCGAGGGGGAAGTTAGCCGTTCAGGTCGCTCACGCTTCTATTTTGGGATATGAAATTGTCGACGAAAAAACGAGGGAAAAGTGGAAGATGGAAGGACAAAAGAAGATAGTTCTTAAAGTAAAAAATCTTGAGGAGCTTATGAAGATTTTTGAGAAAGCTAAAAGCCTTGGATTGCCGGCTGCTTATGTGAAAGATGCTGGCTTAACGGAAATACCACCGGGAACGATTACGGCGGTTGTTATTGGTCCAGAGCAGAGCAAGAAAATAGATAAGGTTACTGGCAACCTTCCTTTGTTAAAATGATAGCTATTCTCCTCTCCCTCTTTTCAGTGATGCTCGGAGTGGGGATAATCTCCCCCCTCCTTCCCGTTATAGCTGAAAACTTGCAAGCAACAGGGATTTGGATCGGACTAATATTTGCTTCCTTTTCTATTTCCCGAGTTCTCTCGCTTCCTTTCTTCGGATACTTGGGTGATAAATTCAGCAGGAAAAAGATTTTCTCCACCGGACTGATACTCTACACGATCATCGCAATCCTTTACGCATTTTCCCGAACAAAGGAAGAGCTGCTTTTAGTAAGGATACTTCACGGGACGTCATCTGCGATGGTAATCCCGATTGCCATGGCTCAAGTTGCCTCAATTTCAAATAAAAACGAGTTGGGGAAAAATCTGGGAATAGTGAATTCATCGATCTTTCTTGGAATGGCTTTCGGTCCGTTAATAGGAGGCGTCTTCGCTGATAAATTCGGATACTCTTCAGCCTTTTTTGCGATGAGTGCATTTTCGGCTTTCAGCTTTTTGATAGCCCTGTTGAAGTTTCCTGAAGGTAATAGAGCGAGAAGAAAAGAAGAGAAGAGAATTATGATAACAAAAAGCGTGTTCACAGCAATTATCTACCGAATACTGAGTTCGATGGGCAGAGGAAGCGTCATGAGCTTCTTACCGATTTACCTTTCAGCAATAGGAATGAGCCTAACGCAGATAGGGACTGCTCTCTTCGCGAATTTAATTTCCTCTTCTTTGATTCAAATGAGATCCGGAATTTTAGCTGATAAATACGGATTCGTCAAGCCCGTGTGGTTCGGAAGTTTTATCGGAGCCGTTTCGCTGTTTTTGATAGTTAGGGCGGAAAACTACTTTGAAGTCCTTCTTCTCTCAACTCTTCTTGGTGTTTCAACGGCAATAACGCTTCCCGCTGTGAGCTCCCTTGTAGCCCATGAAGGAGTAAGGCAATCCTTAGAAGGAAGCTACATGGGTGTTCTGTCGGCTTCTAAAAGCATCGGTAGAGCGATCGGCCCGATACTCTCTGGGATCATTTACGATTTGGCTGGCGGAGGAGTAGTTGGAGTTAGAATAATCTTCGAAGTAGCAGCTCTGCTAACAATTTTAGCAGCTTTAATTTACAGAAGGGGTGTTGAGTTAGACGAGGTTATCTAAGTACGCTTCCGCTAATTCCTTCGCTCTTCTCATTTCTTCCCAGCTGAGCCTTCTTGATATCTCTTCAAATTCGTAAGCTCTGTAGGTGGGATAGTACTGGAACATTAGGTTGAATCTGACACTTCTTCCTAAATTTTCGGAAACCCACTTTACGATTTTAGCCGTGCAGCACTCTATGTGGTTTGGCATCACCAAGTGTCTTATCAGGAGCTCTCCAGTTTTCTTAGCATCCAGGAAGTTCCTTGTCACAACTTGGAAGTAGTTTCTGACGTTGGAGTATTTCTTAGCGCATTCGTCATTCCCGTATTTGAAGTCCCCAAGCCAAACGTCAACGACATCTTCGATTATCTTTCCGAGTTCCCAGGAATGGTACATGTTCGAGTTCCAAACGACGGGAATGTTCGACTTCACCTCTCTCAAGATTTTAAGAATGGTGTGGGAATGCTGATCGGGATTCCCTCCGACGAAATTAACGTTTCTGCTTCCCTGCCTTCTCCTTATGTCGATCATAACCGCCAATTCCTTTGGATCGACTTTGTAGTCGTCATCGTAGACTAT
>WAQS01000183.1 GCA_015520115.1 Ferroglobus sp. | reverse complement strand
TATCTGCTCCCTTCAGGGACTCTTGGAAATTCTATCAGACTT
Organism: Ferroglobus sp.; assembly: GCA_015520115.1. Taxonomy (GTDB): domain Archaea; phylum Halobacteriota; class Archaeoglobi; order Archaeoglobales; family Archaeoglobaceae; genus Ferroglobus. Next base: position 6,404 of record WAQS01000183.1, on the reverse strand, counting down.
CGTGTTGAGGATAATCGGAACTGCGTTTTCCTCAGCAATCCTCATCAGCTTCAAAGAAACTTTTGCTATCTCTTCCAAATCTTGAAGAGGATCTGAAAGGGTTGCAAGCCGGAAAGCTATTCTCATATCGATCTTCTTAGCAACTTTAGAGAAAATGCCGATGACTTTCGGATTAATTCCGAGGCTCTCCTTTCTATACCACCTTGCATAGCAGTAGCTGCAGGAGAAGGAGCATGAAGTGTATGGCTCAAGTCTGAAAATAGAGTAGCAGAGGGTGCTTATTATCTTGCTCGGATTTATCGCCAGCTCCATCTAAACTATTTTGAACCTCGCTTCACTTATCCTTTCTCCTCTGCATTTCGGGCATTTGCTCGGTTTAGGATTTTCGAACTCGAATCCGCAGTTCATGCATTTTGGTGGAAGCATGACCACTTGCAATCCTTTCCTCTTGAGAATTTTTGGAAGAGTTTTAATGACTCCGTAAACCTCTTTCGCTCTCTCCGGATCTAAATCAAGTTCTCTGCATATTTCCGTCACGCTCATCTCTTTTTCCTTCAGAAGGTCGATTACTTTCTCCCTCAAACTCCTTTCCATAAACGACTTCTCCACTCTTTTTTCCCAAAAGAATTTTCGGGAAAGTATATATTTTAGCTCTCATCTCTTTAAACCATGGCGAAGATCTACTATGATAAGGATGCGAAGCTTGAGCTGTTGAAGGATAAGAAGGTTGCTGTTATCGGCTACGGAAGCCAAGGGCATGCGCACGCTTTAAATTTGAGAGATTCCGGTGTTGACGTTGTTGTAGGGCTTTACAGGGGAAGTAAAAGCTGGAAAAAGGCTGAAAAAGATGGTTTTGAAGTTTACGAAGTGTACGAGTCTGTTAAGAAAAGCGACTTCGTTTCGATGCTAATTCCTGACACGGTTCAGCCAGTCGTTTACAACAAGTACATAAGGGAAAATTTGAAGGAAGGGAGCGTTCTACTTTTCGCTCACGGTTTCAACATACACTACAACCAGATAATCCCGCCAAGCTACGTTGACGTCGTTTTGGTTGCACCAAAAAGTCCTGGACATTTAGTGAGGAGAATGTTCGAAGAAGGAAAAGGAGTTCCCGCTTTGGTGGCTGTCCATCAAAATTACAGCGGAAAAGCGATGGATTACGCTTTAGCCTACGCAAAAGGATTGGGATGCACGAGAGCTGGGGTGATAGAGACAACTTTCAAGGAAGAAACCGAAACAGATCTCTTTGGTGAGCAGGTAGATCTCTGCGGAGGAGTTGCCGAGCTTATAAAAGCTACCTTCGAAATTCTTGTTGAAGCCGGATATCAGCCGGAGGTGGCTTACTTCGAAGCTTTGCATGAGTTAAAGCTTATAGTTGATTTAATCTACGAGGGAGGAATTTACGCGATGTGGTATTCAGTTAGCGACACAGCGAAGTACGGTGGAATGACGAGAGGAAAGAGGATAATAAACGAGAGCGTGAAAGAAGAGATGAGAAAGATTTTGAAAGAAATACAGACCGGGGAATTCGCAAGGGAATGGATCCTCGAAAACATGGCGGGAAGACCGAGCTTCTACAAGCTCCTTGAAATGGAGAAGAACCATCCGATAGAAAAGGTTGGAAAAGAGCTTAGAAAAATGATGCCGTGGATTAAAGGAATAGACGTGGATTAATCTATTTCTTCCACCTTTACCCTCCAAAGAGAGTTTACTATGCTTGCCGCTTTCGGATTTTTAAATCTCTTCCAAAGTTTTATGTCCTTTGGATAGCCTATGAACGGGTCGACGTACTTTCTCTCTTCATCAGCAACCCAGATGTAGAAACCCGACTTTTTCACTTCCTCCGAATGCCTCTTAAAGAATTTCAGAAATGGAAAGATGTCCTTCTCAGTTAAAGTTACAACCGCATATTCCCCATCGTACTCCTCAGCGATTCTCTTATGGTGTTTCAAATCTTCGCTAACGTCCTCTATTAAAAATACGCTGACCGCATACTTATTTTTTCCGAGAAATTCCTGAAGAAAGCCGTTCTTTGAAGTGTACCCTTCAAAGAATTTAGTGAGCAAGTTTTTCACTTCTTCCAACGCTTTAATGTACCTTCTCGACTTTAGCATTTCTTCGTAGGCAAGGCTAACTTCATCACTTTCCGGTTTGCAAACGTGCAAATGATAAAACTTCTCACCGTTTAATTCGAAGCATTCAGAGAAGTGCAAACTCTTAACGCTTATCGGCTCGTTTAAAAAGCTATTCTTCACCGCTTTTACCACATCGTCAAAGTTTTTTCCTATAGCCTCGCTTCCGAAAACTCTTAAGAGCGCTCTTCTTGCTACTCTTTCGATTTCCCATTCGCTAACGACGCTCCTTCCTGAAAGGAGGTTTGAGCACTCTTCCACGACTTTTTCGATCATTCTTATTAGCTTTTAAATAAAAAATACAAAACAGTTGCGGTGTTGAGTTTGCGATAATCAAAGACGAAGTTTTCAGATCGCCTTTTTAGCTTTGACTCTGTAAAAGTTCTGGACGCAACCTTTTAATCAAAAATAATCGCGAGCCCTTAGCAAACCTCACTGCAAAAACTTCTTGAAAGCGGTCTCAGAGGAAGAACGTGAATGTTGCCATCACTGGAGCTTATGTTGACCTCTACCTCGTAAACTTCAGCCAAAACCTCTGGGCGGAGGACAGATTTTGCATCTCCACACGCTCGAACTTTTCCGTTGCTAATTATGACAATCTTATCTGCATACTTCGCTGCTAAGTTCAGGTCGTGTAGAACGACGATAGTGGAGATTTTCCGCTCCTTTGTGAATTTCTTGATGAGTTCGAGTATTTCAAGCTGGTTTCTCATATCTAAATTCGACACAGGCTCGTCCAAAAGCAGAACTTTCGGTTCTCTAACAAGAGCTTGGGCTATAAGCACCATTTGCTTTTCTCCTCCGCTTAACTGACTTGTGTATCTTTCCGCGTACTTTTCAAGTCTGAGTTCGGTGATCGTGTTCCGAACGATCTTAAGATCTTCTTTCTTTACTCTCCACGATAAATGTGGTAGCCTCCCGAGAAGGACTGCTTCGAAAACTGTCAAAATTCCGGGAATTGAATTTTCCTGCGGTAGATAGCTGACGATTTTTGTAGTTTCCTCTTTACTCAAATTTTTCCCGTCGAATAGCACGATTCCAGATTTGGGCTTTAGAATTTTCGCTATTATTTTCAAGAGGGTCGATTTGCCGGCTCCGTTTGGACCTACTATCGCTGTTATCTCTCCTGGATTAGCTCTAAAGCTAATTCCTTTTAGAATTTCATCCGAGGAGTTATACCCGAATTTAACCTCTTTTAATTCGACAACTACCATATCTCTCTCCTCCCTTTCAATACGAGGAACAAGAAGAAGGGAATTCCAAGCATTGACGTTATTATCCCTATTGGAAATATAGCTCCCGGAACGATAGTTTTACTGGCAACTGCTCCGGCAGAGAGAATTAATCCACCGCATAAAATTGATCCAACAATTAAAAATCTTTGATCCTCTCCAAGGAGAATCCTTGCGATGTGCGGGGCGACGAGCCCGACAAAACCTATTACGCCAACAAAGCATATCGCCACTGAAGTAAGAATTGACACATAGAGCAGAATTTCCACTCTTAATGACTCTACATCAACTCCAAGAGATTTTGCTTTTTCTTCTCCCAGCCTCAAAGCCGTAATTTTCCAGGATCTGAAGAGGAGCAGAATCGTCACAGCAATCAGAACGACTGCTACTATTTGAGCTTTGAGTAAAGACGCTTTGGTTAGGCTACCAAAGAGCCAGAAAACTATTGCCTGAAGAGCTTCTTCACTTGCGTAGTACTGGAGTAGGGCTAATAAGGACTGAAACATAAAAGAGATAGCTATACCCCCAAGAATTAGCGTCTCACTCGTAAACCCTCTTATTTTACCGATAGTCAATATCAGCATGCACGTCAGAAAAGAAAAAACGAAAGCGTTTATCGGAACGATGAACTCCGATGGAACCGCTATAACATAAATTCCAAGTACGTAAGCCAAAGCAGCCCCAAAACCAGCTCCAGAAGAAATACCGAGCGTGTAGGGACTTGCTAACGGATTGTTTAAAATCGTCTGCATTTGTAAACCGGCTAATCCGAGAGCTCCTCCGACAAGGACTGCCATGAGCGTCCATGGAAGCCTGTATTCCCACACGACGATGCTTGTTGTATCCTCTCTTGGAGAGATTAAGCTTTGAAGAATTTCAAAGGGACTCAGTTTAATCGGACCAATGATCAAGTTCACAAATGATAGTAGTGAAGAGAGAACTAAAAATAGAAAAATAAATAAAAAACGTTTTTGGACAATTTTTGAGTAAGCGTCTGCTATATCTGTCATACTACTCTAATTTTAAAGCCCAAACTCCGCTGTACTCTACCGGCAAGAATTTTTCGTGAAACTCTTTCCACGAATTTTCTGGATTCAGATCCTTGAACTCCTCTGGATAAAACCATTTGGCAAAGTACTGCAAAGCTACAAAATCGAAAATGTGTCCGTGGACGAAGTATATATGTATCGCGTAAACTCTTTTGTTTTTAACGGCATTTAGATTTTCCCAGCCGGGGCGTTTTACTTGCTCTTCAATCATGCTCTTCGCCAACTCCTTGTCAATTCCGTACCCAAGATCGACGTTCCATCCTTTCTTTCCTATGAAAATTACAACGTCAGGGTTCTCCTTTAAAACGAATTCTGGACTTATTTCTCCGGATTTTTCAAGGACATTCGCGGCTATATTCCTTCCTCCGGCAAATTCGATCATCTCTCCCCTGTAGTGTTTGTTTCCGTAACTGGTCCACCCTTTTCCGAGAAGGAGGACTTTCGGTCTTTCGCGGGTTTTTTCAATCTGTCTGAGCTTTTTCAGAACTTCTTCAACCTCCTTCTTATAGTATTCGATCAACTCCTTTGCCCTTTCCTCTTTTCCGAGCAGTTTACCGAGAATTAGCGTGCTTTTTTCGTGGGTAGAGACGTTAAAAGGTCTGTAGTAATCTATGAAGATAACCGGAATCCCCGCTTTTTCGAGTTTTGCTAAATCGTCTTTAACGTATTTGTACTGCTCCTTTGACATTATAACAACATCAGGTTGCAGTTCGATTACCTTCTCAGCACTGAATGTGCCCTTCCAAGGATAACCAACGTCGGGAATTTCATCAATCCACGGATACTTTTCGAGATAAGTTTTCCAGACTGTCGGTCTTCTTCCTTCCCAGTAGTATTTGCTCCAACCGACTACCTTTTTGAGCGCATCAATTCCTCCGACAGCCACGTACTCCTCGACGTTAAACGTTATGACTACCCTTTCCACCGGAACTTTTACCTCAACTTTCCTTCCCATCAAATCTTCTATAGTTACGCTTCCCTCCTCTTCGACCTTCTTTATTTCTTTTTGAGCGCAACCAGACACCAAAACGAGCAATAACAGAACGAAAACTCCGATTTTTCTCAAAGTTCTACACCTCCTTTATCCCTTCAGCCAAGAAGTATGATTTCCCGCTCCAAACGAACCTGTAAAAGACCGGTCTGTTTTTGAGAATCATCTCTCTTATCCAAGTTATGTCTCTGATGGAAACTCTCAACAGTCCAGCTTTTTTCATGAGCTCAGCAACCCTCTCTTCGGTTAGAGATCTGTAGTATGGAAGCGCTTTCTTAACTTCTTTGCTGTAAGAATTGTTCTTTGGAAGCTTTCCTTCAAAAATTACCATTCCCGCTTTTCCTAAGAGTCTTTTTAACGCAGTAAAAATTCCGTGTTCCCAGTTTCCATCTATGATGACCACTTTACCTCCTTTCCTCACAACTCTCTTCCATTCGCTTATCGCTCTTTCTGGGTTAGGTAATGTCCAGAGAACGTGTCTGCATATCGCTGCGTCGAACTCCTCATCGTCGAATGGTAGGTTTTCAGCATCGCCAATTCTGAAGTCAATACGAACACCTTTATCTGCTGCCTTTCTTCGAGCGACCTTTAGCATCTCTTCCGATATATCGATTCCAACAACCTCGTGACCAAGCTCAGCCAGTATTATTGCAAGGAATCCCGTTCCCGTGCCGATGTCCAAAATTCTCATTTTGCCTTTGAAAATCTCCGCTAAAACTTCCTTCCATACCTCAGGCAAATCTGTGTGTCCGGGGGATAGGTCGTAGTCTTTGCTCCTGTAATCCCAGTACTTTTTTATCTCCTCTTTTATGTCGATCATTTGCAGCAACTACATCAAATTTCTTAAAAATCTTTCTATTTTTAACACTAACAACATTTAATTTTAAATTTAAGTAATAATTTATGTTATAGTAATTTAAAATCTTAGAAAAATTTATTTAAAAAGCGTTTTGAGTCTAAGGAGTGAACGAGGTGGTTGGTGAAGCCGTGCATATACTAC
>WAQS01000182.1 GCA_015520115.1 Ferroglobus sp. | reverse complement strand
GTTAAAGATGCCATAAAAATGGGAACCATTCAGGTTTCGAAGCTGAGCCTGACGGTAGCTGGGGCAGAGATCGCAAGGAGTGCTGGAATAATTACGAGTTTCGAAGCAGCTAACGTTATCTTTTTCACACTCCTGACGGGACTAATAGCACCGACGATATTCAGGGTGATGGTTAAATGAAGATAGCTGTCATCGGAGCTGGTTTGAGTGGACTTAACGCTGCAAGAATATTATCGGAATATGCGAAAGTAACAGTCTTCGAAAAGAACGAGGTAGGCGGACTGCTCTCCTCTCTCTGCAACTCCTACTGCATAGAAAAGTTCTACCACCATTGTTTCAGGTGGGATGAATATCTTCTTGAAGTTTTGAGGGAGTTAAATCTTCACTCGAAACTTGAATGGAGGGTCGTCAAAGTAGGGCAGGAGTATGGGGGGAAGATCTATTCTCTGAGCACGCCGGTTGAGATTTTAAGATATCCTGGCATGAATTTTTTGGACAAAATAAAGCTCGCGAAATTCACGATCTCTGCGAAAAAGAAAAATTACAAGGATTTTGATAGTGTAAGCGTAGTGGAGGGGATTAAAGAAGAACTCGGAGAGGAACTTTACCGTAACTTCTTCCTACCGCTCCTCAGATCAAAGTTCGGGGATAATTATCGTGAAGTAAGTTACGCTTGGCTTCTTGCGAGGGTGTCGATTAGAAGCAACAGAAAGCTAAAGGGGGAGGAACTCGGTTATTTGAGAGGTGGTTTCTCCCAGCTCGTTGAAAAGCTTTCGGAGGGTTTGGAGATTAAATTTGAGAGTGCTAAGATTGGAAAGGGAAGTAAGTGGACGGTTAACGGAGAAGACTTCGATGCCGTCACCTTTACTGCTCCGTTGCCAGAGTTAAATTTGAATTTCAACATTCCAAAGATAAAATTTCAGAGCAGCATATGTGCTCTCATAATCGCCGAAGAAAAGGTGACCGAGGATATCTACTGGACGAATTTCACAAATGCCCCCTTTGGAGCGATGATTGAGCACACGAACTTTATGCCCTTCGAAGATTACGGAGAGCATTTGATATACCTTGCAAGCTACACAACTCCGGAAAGACTATACGAAAAGAGCGACAGCGATCTGAGGAGAATCTACTTGTCCTTCCTTGAAAAGTTCGGATTTAGGGAAAAGTACGTGAAAAAGTTTTACGTTTTTCGTGCAAAATATAGTGGACCAATCTACGAGAAAGGGTATCTCAAAAAAATAACTCCGTACAAGCTTGCCGAAGGGTTTTACTATGCGGGATTAACCTCAGAAGCTAACTATCCGGAGAGAAGCATGAATGGGAGCTTGCTTGCCGGAAAAAAAGTTGCCGAAAAGGTTATAGAAGACCTTCTCTCTTAGCTATTTCGAGTTCCAAGTCCAATTCCGTCTTTATTCCAATTTTGTGGAGTTTCTCGTTGGCTTCCCAGATGCTAAACGTGTTTTCCACGTTCTTTGCTAATAACTTGTTGTAAACTCTCTTCAAATCAAGGTAGAAGACGAGAGCGTTGAGAACCGACACATCTATATCTAACTCGCCCCAAAACCTGTACTTCCCGAAGTAACCCTTAGAAGCCAGCAGGGGAATTTTGGAGGATTCGGTTTCTACGGAAAAAACGAAATTTTCAAGATTTTCGTTCCACTCAACCAAACTCACTCCAAGAAGAGCATCGTGGTCTTCGGAAAGATATTTCTCTATTTCAAATCTGCTCAATTCTCCGTCGCTTCCAAATCCCACAATGGCAAGTATTACTTTAAAATCCCTTAGAGAGGCGATAGCAACGGAATCGGCAAGTGGACTCGTCAGATTCTTCTCGCATCCCCTCGCTATTGAATCTCCTCCAGCGTCAACAGCAAATATCAGATCGAACTCGTGTTCCTTTAAAAATTCTGCAAGAGATTTTCTAAGGATTTCAGCGCCCTTAGTTATGTCCAGTGCCAACACTTTTTCTCCCAAAAAACCGGCGACTTTTGAACATATCAGCTCAACTCCGTTGATCGTTTCTCCGCCTTTAAGCCACCCGAGGCAATCGTTTACTCTTTCAACTCCGGAAATTTCCTCCAAAGCAGCTGGACCCGGCTTTTTGTCCCTCCTTATTCTTTCCCAAACGACTCCACCGAGAACGCACTCAACTTCAAACTTTTCGATAAAGTTTTTCACATAGATGGCACTTACCACATCCCCTCCACCGCCGATACCGACTACAAGAGCACTGTTTACACTCTTGAGAAGATCTATAAGCTTCACGATAAAGAAAGATTCCAAAAATGCATAAAACGGTAACGATCTTATTTTTATCACTATCATCATTTTTAACTCATGGTATAAATATAAAACTCTGCTAAATATACCCACGGAAGCAGCAATCCTTAAATATGTTGTTGTTCTGTCTTACATTGTCGGACAAAAAGTTCCATTTGGCATCCTATAGGTGACGGCGGGAAGGCAATGGAGGGCAGGCATCCTCCGCCTGTCCTCCTATATATCCTATGATTCAGGTGGAAGAGATGAAGAAGATATCCATAAGACTCACGGAAAAACAGTACGAGTTTCTTGAAAGTCTTGTTATAAGCGGAGAGTACGCCAACGTAAGCGAAGTGATCAGGGATGCCATTCGCTATTTTATGAAGGTTAAGATGAAGGAAATGTCTGAGTCCGGAAAAGTTGAGGAAATGAAGTGGAAGGGGGAAAATGTATGAAATCGTTTGTTAGTAAAGCCCAGATGTTTTATGCAGAGGAGAGAGCGGAAAAAATAAATGTTAGGGAGTTCGGCACCCCGAACATATTTGTTGTGGGTTGCGGTGGTAGTGGAAACAACACCGTAAACAGGTTGATGAACATAGGGATCGACGGGGTTGAGACGATTGCAATAAACACCGACAGACAGCATTTGGAGATGATAAAAGCCCACAAAAAAGTCCTTATTGGGAGAAGCATAACCCGAGGACTCGGTGCGGGAGGGTATCCAGAAGTGGGCAGAAAAGCAGCAGAAATGGCGAGAGGAACTCTTGAAGAGCTTTTAAACGAGGCGGATTTGGTTTTCATCTGTGCCGGACTCGGTGGAGGGACTGGAACAGGTTCCGCTCCAGTTGTGGCGGAGGTGGCGAAAAAGCAAGGGGCTATAGTAATCGGAATGGTACAGATGCCGTTTAAAGTTGAGAGGGCGAGACTGAAAAAAGCCAAGGAGGGATTGGAGGAATTAGAGAAGCACTGCGACACCGTCGTTGTGCTTGACAACAACAAGCTTCTTGAGTACGTCCCGAACTTGCCGATAGAGCAGGCTTTCAGCGTTATGGATCAGATTGTTGCAGAAACGATCAGAGGGATTACCGACACTATCACCAAGCCTTCTCTAATAAACATCGACTTTGCCGATGTCAAAGCTGTGATGGGTCATGGGGGAATTGCTGCGATGCTTGTGGGTGAGTCTAAAGCCCAAAACAAAGCTAAGGAGGTCGTTAGAGATTGTCTGCAGCATCCTCTACTCGAAATAGATTACAGGGGAGCTACTGGAGCTTTGATCCACATTTCGGGAGGTAACGACCTAACGATTAGGGAGGCTGAGGAGATCGTGAACAACTTAACGTTTGAAATTGCTGAGAATGCTAATGTAATATGGGGTGCGAGGATAACGAACGAGCTTGAGGGAATCGTGAGAGTAACTGCAATTATGACCGGAGTGAAAGCTAAGAAGTTGTTTGAAGTGGATGAGGAAAGCTGCTACCAGCCAAGAACTTTCGAAAAGAGACCTGAAAGCAGATTCGAAGAGTCCTATTATTCAAAGCCAAGGAGCTATCCAGTAACTGCCGGAAGGAACTTCAACGGTATTGATGTTCTCTGATTGCAGCTTTCACATCTTTTATTTTTATGATCGTGGAAATTTCGGTAGTTCCCGTAGGTGTTGGGGAATCGTTGAGCAAGTACATCGCTGAGGTTATCAAGATTTTAAAGGAGAAAAATATCAAGCACGAGCTTACAGCTATGGGAACGATTTTAGAGTTGAACAGTTTTTCGGAACTTTGCGAAATTCTTGAGGAAATTAACGAAAAGTTGTTCTCCCTTGATTCACCAAGAAATTATTTTGTTTTGAAAATTGACGTTAGGAAGAAAGGAGGAAGGATGGAAAATAAAGTGAGGTCAGTTTTGGAGAAAATTTAGCCGGAAAAATTTACAGCGGAGTTACTATTAATTTTACTCCACAACGCCTCTGATCGTTTTTGCCTGAAGGTTTCGGCAAAAACTTTATAATCCGTTTTAGGTTCACCTAAAAATATGCATTGTCATGTTCCTCACGAAATAGCTGACGCTGATGTTCTCCTCGTAGGGAACCCGAACGTCGGTAAGAGTGTAATCTTTTACGAATTAACCGGAAAGTACGCTACAGTTTCTAATTATCCCGGTACAACGGTCGACGTAGAAGTGGGAAAAATAAGGGATCTGGATTTGAAAGTTGTCGATACTCCGGGAATGTACTCCTTTTTCTCTATAACTGAAGAGGAAGTCGTCGCTAAGAGAATGATTTTAGAGAGCGAAGCGAATTTGATCATCAA
>WAQS01000181.1 GCA_015520115.1 Ferroglobus sp. | reverse complement strand
TTCTTAAACAAAGGGCATTAATAGATTTTACATGTCGGTAAGCAAAGTGTTTAAAACAGAAACCATAAGCTTCGGCTGTGAAGATATCTGAGTTTCAGAAATTAATAAAAGACCTTTATTTCGAAAAGGATAAGAAGAGGGGATTAGACAAGACCTTCATCTGGTTCGTCGAAGAAGTTGGGGAGTTGGCTGAAGCTATAAGAAAAGGTGAGAATGTTGGGGAGGAAATAGCAGATGTATTTGCTTGGTTGGTTAGTTTAGCCAACATACTCGGCGTTGATGTCGAAAAAGAGGTGTTGAAAAAGTATCCTTACAAGTGCGTTAAGTGCAACAAAATCCCGTGCGAGTGTGAGGAACATGTTTCTGATCGTTAGGGATGAGGATATAAAAAACGGTTTGACGACGGACAAGTACTTCATCTGGACGGAGAATGTTTTGAAAGCGAAGGGAAAAAATCCTCTTGTTGTTGCTGAAGTTACAGCCTCGACTTGGGGAATTTTCGCCGGGTTAAACGACGCTCTAAAGCTTTTGGAAGGAATAAACGTCGACGTATACGCGATGGATGAAGGCACTCTTTTCTTCCCCCACGAACCGGTTTTAACCATTGTCGGAAGATATTTAGATTTCGCAAGGTTTGAAACCGCTCTACTTGGCTTCATCTGCCACGCTTCCGGGGTTGCCACCGAAGCCTTCAGAACGAAGCTTGCCGCTGGAGATAAAAGAGTTCTATCGTTCGGAACGAGGAGGCAGCATCCTGCTTTAGCTGCTTTCATAGAAAGATCTGCTTACATCGGTGGAGTTGATGGAGTGAGCAATTATGCCGCTGAGAAGTACCTTGGAATAGAGAGCGTTGGAACGATGCCCCACGCACTGATAATTTCGTTCGGAAACCAAGTTGAAGCTTGGAGAGCTTACGATGAAATCGTTGATGAAAAAGTCCCGAGAACGATGCTGATAGACACCTACTTCGACGAAAAAACCGAAGCCATATTGGCTGTTGAGAATGTAGAGAGGGTTGATGCCGTCAGACTCGACACCCCGAGCAGCAGGAGGGGAAATATAAGAAAAATAATCGAGGAAGTTAGATGGGAGCTTAAAATCAGGGGTAAAGAAAACGTGAGGATAGTTCTGAGCGGGGGAGTTAATGCTAAGGACGTTTACGAGCTGAGGGACATCGTTGACGCTTTTGGTGTCGGCACTTCTATAGCTGGCGCTCCGCCGATAGATTTCAGCCTCGATATAGTGGAGAGGGAAGGAAAGTTCGTTGCTAAGAGGGGAAAGAGAAGCGGAATGAAGCAGGTTTACAGGGACTGGGAGAAACTTGAGGATGAAATGAGGTTGTTCAGAGAAGAAGCTCCAAAAGGTAAGGAGCCACTTATCAAAAAGTACATGGAAAGAGGGAAGATTATCAAGGATTGTAACGTGGAAGAGGCGAGGAAACTGAGTTTAAGGCAGATGGAGATAATAAGAAATCTTGGGAAGGTTGAGGAATTTGTCCTCTCTTAATTATCTTATCACTGTTAACTTTCTTAAAATAAAATCATAAGTTTTATTTTCTGAGTAACACAACCGATGCTATGGATGTTAAGAATATCTTAAAAAAGGCTAAGGATTTTCACGGACATGTATGTCCCTTTTTGGCTCTTGGGGTGAGAGCTTCTCAGATTGCCATGGAAGAGCTTGGAATAGCGAGAGTTGGGCTGGAAAGTATAGGGGAAGATGTTTTAGCGGTTGTTGAGTGCAACAACTGCTTTGCTGACGGAGTTCAGGTTGCCACTGGATGCACATTCGGGAATAATAGCTTGATATATTTGGATGTCGGAAAGAACGCTTTCACCCTCGTCAGAAGAAGGGACTGGGAAGGCGTAAGGGTTTACGTTGATGCTGATAAAGTGAGCGAGATGTATTTTAGCGAAGATGTTGAAGAGCTTTTCAGAAAAGTTGTTGTGAGGAGGGAGGCAAGTAAAGAGGAGGAGGAAAAGTTAGCAGAGTTATGGGAGGAGATAGGTTGGAAAATAATTGAAGCCCCAAGGGAAATTTTCAAGATAGAGAGGGTAAGGTTTTCGCCAATCGAGAGGGCACCAATTTTTGAGAGCGTAAAATGCAACGGGTGTGGCGAACTCGTGATGAAAACCAGAGTTAAAGACGGACTGTGCTTAAAATGCAGGGGTGAGTTTTACGGAGTAGTGGGTAGGGGAATCGTAAAGTTTTCGGATAGCAAGTTTGAAGAGGTGATTTAATGAGAAAAATTTTGCCCGTTCTCGTTTTACTCCTCTTACTATCCGGATGCTCCGAAAAGAGTGAGGTTGAGAGGAGTTTCGTAAAAATCGTTGACATGGCTGGAAGAACCGTGGAAGTTCCCGAGAAAGTTGAAAGGGTGGTGGCAATAGGTCCCGGGGCTTTGAGGTTCGTAGTTTACCTAAACGCAGCGGACAAAGTTGTAGGAGTGGAGGATGCGGAAATTTACTGGGATTCAGCGGGAAGACCCTACAGAATGGCACATCCAGAATTTTCCGAACTACCTGTTATCGGCAAGGGCGGACCAAATCCGGTTCCAAATCTTGAGAAGATCGCCGAATTGAATCCGGATGTAATATTTGTCACGGCAAATCCCAAACTTGCTGATAGCATTCAGGAAAAGACGGGAATTCCAACGGTTGTTGTCAGCTACGGATCTTTTGGTAAATTCGATGACGAAGCCTTTATCGGGTCGATAACGCTCGTTGGCAAAATCCTTGATAAAGAAGAAAGAGCCGAGGAAATTGTTAAATTTTTAAAAGAAACAGTAAGGGATCTTGAGAGGAGAACCGAAGGTATTCCGGAGGATAAGAAGTTAAGAGTTTACGTTGGGGCGTTAAGTTACAAGGGTGGACATGGAATAGAATCTACTCAGTGTGATTTTCCTCCGCTGACAGTATTGCATGCGAAAAACGTGGTTTGCGAGGCGGATGTCAAGGGAATAATTTTCGTCGATAAGGAGAAACTTCTTGAATGGGACCCGGACGTGATTTTCATTGATGAGGGTAACTTACACTTGGTAAAAGCTGACTTTGAAAAGAATAAAGAGTTCTACATGTCCCTTAAGGCATTCAGGGAAGGCAGGATCTACGGAATTTTGCCCTTTAACTTCTACTGGACGAACGTCGAAATAGCCTTGGCAGACGCCTATTTCATCGGAAAGGTACTCTATCCGGAGAGGTTTGCGGACATAGATGTTGAAAAGAAAGCCGACGAGATAATAGAGTTCTTCGTCGGAAAAAAGCTTTACGGGGAGCTTGCGAAAAGGTACGGGGGATTTAAAAACCTCGCTGAAGAGTTCAGATGAACTACGAAGAATTCGTTCGGAGGAAGCATTTGGTTGGAGTGACTCTCTTATTTCTCTTAGTTGCATCTACAATTTTCTCTCTTTTCTTCGTTCCGACAAACATCTCCCTTAAAGACATCTTTGAAAATGCAGCTGTGAAGAACGTGAGGTTACCCAGAGTTATAACCGCTGTTTTCGTAGGGGCAAGTCTTGCCGTAAGTGGGGCGGTTATGCAATGCGTTTTGAGAAATCCTCTTGCCTCCTCATTCACTCTCGGGATTTCTCAGGGTGCTGCTTTTGGTGCGGCTTTTGCGATAATCTACCTTGGTGCCGGAATCCTTCACAGAACGGGGGAGGGCGTTACGATTTCAAATCCATACATCGTCCCCGTTTTCGCATTTATAGGAGCGTTGCTGAGCGTGAAAATCGTTCTTATACTTTCGAAAATCAGGGATCTATCTCCAGAGGCTATGATTTTGGCTGGAATAGCGATGGCATCTTTTTTCCAAGCTTCAACGATGTTGATCCAGTATTTTTCCCAGAATGAAGTATTGATAGCTTCGGTGGTCTTCTGGACATTCGGAGATGTGGGAAGAACGGTTTGGAGAGAGGCTGCGATAATCGCTCTTTCTTTTTTGGCGGTATTTTTAATCTTTCTAAGGAGAGCTTGGGACTATAACGCTCTTTTGAGTGGGGATGAAGTAGCCAAAACCCTCGGTGTGGATCCGAAAAGAGTGAGAGTTGAAGGGCTTCTTCTTTCTGCTTTTTTAACAGCAATCTGCGTCTCTTTTACCGGAATAATTGGTTTTGTCGGCTTAATCTCCCCCCATGTTGTGAGGATATTCTTGGGAGAAGATTACAGATTTCTTCTTCCGCTAAGTGCGGTAGTCGGATCTTTAATGCTACTATTAGCCGACTCTTTTGGAAGGGCAATCCTTTTTCCGGTTATAATTCCGGTCGGGATAGTTACCGCTTTTGTAGGAGCACCGGTTTTCATATACCTCCTTTTGAGAGGTGTTGGAAGATGATAGAGGCAAAAGAGCTTAGAGTCTCATATGGTAAGAGGCGGGCTTTAGATGGAGTTTCATTTTCACTGAGAGAGGGAGAAATGCTTTTCGTAATAGGTCCGAACGGAAGCGGAAAAACGACTTTACTAAAATCGCTTGCAAGAGTTTTAAGAGCTGAAGGGGCAATTTACGTTGATGGTAAAAGTGCGTTCGAATTTAGCAGAGATGAATACGCAAAGATGGTGGGATACGTTCCGCAGAGGGGAGAGATAAGCCATCTTACGGTTTTCGATGCAGTTCTTCTTGGCAGAAAGCCTCACTTTAAATGGAGGGCTGAAAAAGAAGATTTCAGGATTGTGGAAAAAGTTCTGGAAATTTTAAATCTTAACGGGCTTGCGACGAAAAAATTAAACGAACTGAGTGGAGGGGAATTCCAACGTGTTATGATAGCGAGAGCACTTGCACAGCAGCCGAAAATTCTTCTCCTTGACGAACCGACCAACAATCTTGACATAAACAATCAAGTTGCCTTCATGAAGCTTTTGAAGAGGATAATTAAAAAAGAGAAGATATCGGCGATCATAACGACACACGATCTGAACATCGCTTCCAATTACGCCGATAGGATAGTTATGATGAAATCGGGGAAAATTTACGCAAGTGGAGGGATCGAAATTTTAACCGAGGAGAACATAAAAGCTGTTTACGGCGTCGAAGTTGACGTGATAAAATTAAATGGGAAAGTCATCATCCTTCCAAAATGACTACAAAAAATCCTCAAGCTTCGCATCCCTTTTAACATATTTGCTCAGCGTTTTTCTTATCTCCTCCGGATCTGCCGACTTCAATCCGAAGTAATCTGCGAAGAGTTTTGTGGTTGTTAAAATCGTGTTTTTCCCCTTCTTCTCAACATTCACGAATCCCAGCTCTTTCAGCTTTTTCACGTGCTCGTAGCACTTGTTTCCCCTTATCTTAGCGAGTTCCGACAGCTTTATCGGTTGTCTTAAAGCTATTACCGCAAGAGTCCTGAGTACGCCTTTTGGTAAATCCTTTTCTATGTATTCTTCAACGTATCTCGAAAATTCCGGCTTTACTCTCATTAAATATCTCCTTCCAAGCTTTATTATCTCTAATGCGGTCTTTCTGCTGCTGTACTCTTCGATCAACCTTTCGATTTCCTCTTCTACAGCTTTTTTTTCAGCTCCTATTATTTTTGCTATCTTTTCGGCAGATATCGGTTCTGGAGATGAGAAGAGGATTGCTTCAATTGCCTCTTTCATCTATCCACCTCAGGAGGACTTCGCTTTCGAAAATTTTCTCCTGCCAGATCTCTATTTTTTTTCTGAACGCCAGATGCAAAATAGATACGTAACTCCTAACAATATCCTCACCGCAAACTTTAGAGAAGGGAATTATTTCCATTCTCTTTGCAAAATCAAAAATGATTTTTTCTGCCTCTCTAATCCACTCCTCAACGTTCTCCTCATGGGGGGTTTCGAGGGGATCTTCTCTAACATCTTTTTCTCTCCTGACTTTTCTCTTCTTTTTTCTCCTTCTTTCTTCCGCTTTTTTCAGCTCCTCTATCAAGTCCTTGAGAGTTGTGTATCTCCTCAGCTTCTTCTTCCTGCTTCCCGTTGCAATGAGAGATTTGATCACCTCATCTTCAATGTCTTCCACTACGTATTCTTCAAACTCAAAATCCTGAAACTCTGGCTGGAAGTATTCTTCAAAACTTTCTTCTTCCTCATCTTCCTCCTCAACCTTTAAAAGTTCGTTTGTGAGTATTTCCGACTTCATTCTAACAAGTATGGCTGCGTAAAGCAAAACTCTCCCGGAAACTCTTAAATCGAGTTTTTTCGCTCTTTCAAGCTCTTCTAAGAACTTATCGGCTACCTCCACAACATCGACATTCCAAGGATCAATTTCCCCCTTCTTAGCCATGTTTAGGAGGATTTCTACTGGGTCTTCGAGAGTTTGATTCCAGTTACCACCGATGAGTTATCCCTCCCGAGGGTAACGCCTATTATCGCATCAGCCTCCTCGATCATCGGCTTTCTCAGCGAAACGACAATGAACTGAGCGTTTTTCGACATCCTCTTTATCATCTTCGCTACCCTTTTAACGTTAACACCGTCAAGGAACATGTCCACCTCGTCGAAAGCGTAGAAGGGAGCCGGTTTGTAGCGTTGGATTGCCAAAATAAAAGCTAAGGCAACCAAACTCTTCTCTCCTCCGCTCATCGACTCAAGTTTTTGAATCGGCTTGTTTCTTGGCTTGACGCGCATATGTAAGCCGCTGTTGAACGGATCTTCGGGATTGTCCAAATAAAGTTCTCCCCACCCTTCCGTTAGCTCTGCGATAATCTCTTTGAAGTACTCGTTTATTCTATCAAACGTTTCGAAGAAAGTTTCCCTTTTCATTTTCTCGTACTTCTCTATTCTTTCGAGAATCTCCTCTCTTTCTCTTTCGAGAGTAAGTTTTCTCTCGAATAAGTCGTCTCTTCTTTTCTTCACCTCTTCGTATTCTTGAATTGCTTTCATGTTCACTTCTCCGAAGTCCGCAAGCTCTTTTTCAACCTTTTCGAGTTGATCAATAGCCTCTTCTTTCTTCATCTTCGGTTGTATTTCTGGATAAGTAGTTAGTTCAGCTTTAAGCTTCTCTTCGACTTCCCTTCTCGCTTTTAGCTTTTCCGTCAAAGCCACGATTCTGTATTCGATCTCTTTCTTCTGGGCTTCTTTCTTTCTCATTTTTTCGAAAATCTCATCTCTCTTTGCTCTGAGATCTTTTGCTTCTTCCTCAAGCTTGGAAACCTCTTCTTCGTAGCTTTTTAGAAGCTTTTCGAGTTCGACCTTTCTATCTTCCTTTTCTTTTATTTTCTTTCGTATATCTTCAACCCGTCTTTCAATCTCCTTGATTTCCTCCTCTCTCTCCTTTATTGAATTGTTCTTTTGACTTAGCACGAACGTGAGCTTTTCCACTTGCGTTTCTATTCTTCTGAGCGTTTCAGTTCTTACATCGTACTCGCTCTTTAGTTTTTCCAGCTCTTCCGTAAGTTTTGGAATTTCACTACCCCTTAGCTGCCTTTCGATCTTTTCCATCTCCGATGAAATTTTCGCTATTTCCTCTTCGAGTCTTTTAATTTCCTCGTTCTTCTCCGATAACTTGGTTTTCAATACTTCCTTTTCTTCTTCCTTTTCTTTCAGCTTCCTCTCGATCTCAGAAATTCGTGAGAGCATGCCCTCGAATTTCCCCTTCTTTGAGGAGATGGCATTTTGAATCTCTCTTATTTTCTCCTCAAGTTCTTCGATCTTTTTCTGGGCATCTCTCCAAGCATCCTCCGCTTTTCTCAACTCGCCGTTCAGTATCGATTTTTTCGAGTTTAACACGGTTATTTCTTCAAGAACCTCCTTTTCCCTTTTTAAAAGCTCCTTGACCATCAGGATTCCAGATTTGAGTTTTTCTGGACTTCCTCCAGTCATAGCTCCGCTTTTTTCGATTAAATCGCCATCGAGAGTAACTATCCTCCTACCATCCATCAGCCTTTTAGCGTTCTCAAGATTGTCAACGACGAGGGTGTCTCTGTAAACAAAGTTGAAAATCGGTCTGAACTTCTCTTCGCATCTGATTAAGTTCACCGCATAGTCTATCACACCTTTTTCTTTCAGAACTTTTTTGTCGAGGTCGATTTTTCCGAAGTTTTTTCTTATCTTGTTTAGGGGGAGAAAAGTCGCCCTACCGCCTTTTATCTCTTTTAAGTAGTTTATCGCTCTTACAGCGTCTTCTTCATTCTCAACGACTATGAAACTCAGAGCGTTTCCGGCAGCAACTTCGAGAGCTAATGCAAACTCCTGATCCACCTCTCCAAGTTGAGAGACGGTTCCGTAAACTCCCGGAAGAGCTCTTTTCTCCTTTGCTTCTAAAATTAGCTCTACTGCTTTTCCAAAGAAAGCCTCTCTCGAACTAATTTCCGTTCTAATCTTCGTCAGCTCGATTTCCTTCTCCTTTATCTTTTCCTCCAAATCAGCAAGCTCTCTTCTTATCGAGAAAATTCTCTTGTCGATCTCATTTCTGCTTTTTAACTCTGAAGATAACTGTTTCTTTAGAATTTCCAGCTCTTGCCCTTCTTTTTCAACATCTCTTTTAAGAGCTTCAATCTCTTTTTCAGTAGCCCCCTTCTCCGCTGAAAGTTCCGCTGAAAACATGTCAAGCTTTCTCAAACTTTCAAGAATGACGTCTCTCTCCCTGATTACTTCATTTAGCTTAGTCTTTAACTTCTCAACCTCCTCTCTCTTCCTTAAAAACTCGTCTCTCAGTTTTCCGTACTTTTCGTCAGCTTGAGAAATTTTTATTTTTAGCAGATTTATCTTACTTTCAAGTTCTTCCTTTTCTTCTTCAACGCTCATCCTTTGGAGGGAGAGTTTTTCAAGCTCTTTGAGAACCTCGTCGATCTCATCTCTGAGTTTAGATATCTCCGAGAGAACCTTTATTTTTTTACTTTCAAGCTCCTGAATTTGAGAGCTGTAGAACTCATTTTCTTCGGAAATTTTTTCGATTTCAGCTCTTGCCTCGGAAATTCTTCTTTGAAGCTCTTTGTACCTCTCATCCATTCTTGACGAGATTTCCCTTACTATTTCTTCGAATTCCTCGTTTAGCTTCTCGACTTCTGCTTTTATTTTCGTAAACTCTTCGTGAAGCTTATCTATTTCCCTTTCACCCTCTATTATCTCCTTCGTAACCCTTTCAAGTTTTCTTAAAACTTCCTGCCTTTTGTGGGCGAGAATTTCTCTTTCGAGCTCTTCCTTCCTTTCAAGAAGACTTTTGTATCGTAGCGCCTCTTCTCTATCTTTTTCAAGAGTTTTTAACTGCTGGTCTACCTCCGCCAGAACAGCTGAAATCTTTTCTATGTTCTCCCTGACGACCTCAAGCTCTTGCAAAGCTTTTTCCTTTTTCTCATCAAACTCTGAAATTCCGGCTATATCGTCTATAATCTTTCTCCTCTGATATGGGCTCATTTCGACTATCCTCGTTACGTCTCCCTGCATTATGACATTAGGAGTATCTTCGTAAATCCCCGCTTTTTCAAGAAGCTTTTTCACGTCCGTTAGAGAGCAAGGTTTTGAGTTTATGTAATAGTAGCTGTAGTAGCCGCTTTCGGTGACTTTAATTCTCCTCTTTACCTCTATTTTGTTCTTCTCTCCTCTATCCTCGCTCTTGAGGATTATGCTAACCTCCGCCTCCTTTCCGTTTGAATTCAGGCTTATGAGGTCCGTCAGTTTTTCAGCTCTGAGA
>WAQS01000180.1 GCA_015520115.1 Ferroglobus sp. | reverse complement strand
GAACTTATAGCCGAGATTTGAGCTTTTTGAAGTTTTCCTCGACAACCTTTTCCACTTTTTTGTATATGCTGTTTCCTTTTGCGTCGATTCCCACTATACATGGCCCGAAGTTCTCCACCTCGAAAACCCATACGGCTTCCGGCATTCCAAGATCTTCCCAGTAGACAGCTCTCACTTTTTTTATCGCCTTTGCAGCTAAAGCTCCAGCCCCGCCGGGGTAGGCGAGGTATACTCCTTTGCCCTTCAAAGCCTCCACAACTTCGTCACTCATGCCGCCTTTTCCCACTATAGCCAAGCAATCTACCTTTTCGAGAATTTTGGGGGTCATGGGGTTCATTCTTGCGGAAGTTGTTGGACCAGCTGAGATAACTTTGAACTCGTGATTCTTTTTTATTATCGGCCCGCAGTGGTAAATAACCGAGCAATTCAATTCGAAGGGTATCTCCTCTCCTCTTTCGAAAAACTCAAGAATTCTCATATGCGCAGCATCTCTTGCAGTAATTATCTCCCCGGAAATGTAAACGGCATCTCCCACCTCAAGCTTTAACAAATCCTCCTTTTTTAAAGGCGTTTGCAGCAGCATGTTATCACCTCAACTCAATCCAAGCCCTCCTGTTAGCCCAGCATTGTATGTTTACCGCTACCGGCAAAGAAGCGGTATGGCAGTGACCCATTTCAACGAGGACCGCTAAGGCTGTGTATTTTCCTCCGAGTCCGCCAGCTCCTATTCCAAGCTCGTTCACAGCATTAAGTATTTCAAGCTCGAATTCGTTCATCTCGGTCACGTTTCTAAGAAGAGCTTTTTTGGCAAGTTTCGCAGCACCGTCGAAGGTCGATCCTATTCCTACTCCAATGAAAATTGGCGGACAGGGCTTCCCACCTGCATTTTTAACCACTTCAACAACGAATTTCTTTATTTCATTTACCTGACTCGGTAAAAGCATTTTCAAAGCTGAAACGTTCTCGCTTCCAGCCCCTTTTGGCATTACCGCAATTTTCATTCTATCTCCTTCTACGATCTCAACGCTTATCAGTGGCATGTGCATTCCAGTGTTATCCCCAGAATTTTTTCTTGTAATCGGATGCACGGCATTCGGTCTTAGGGGGATTTCCTTAGTCGCTTCGACAACTCCCTCTCTGATAGCATCGTATAGGTTGAAGTCCAAGCTCAACTCTCTTCCGAGTTCGACGAAAAATACTGGGATGCCAGTGTCTTGGCACATCGGAATTTTATTCTTCGATGAGTACTCAACGTTCTCAAGAATCGCTTTTAGAATCTTTTTAGCATAACCCTCGTCCTCCTCGTATGCCCTTCTTATAGCTTCGATAACATCGTCACCAAGCTTCGTTTCAGCTTCAAGAAGAATTTTTTTTACGGCTTCCACGACATCCTCCCTACATACCATCTTTCAGACCCCCAAGACGTCTTTCATCCCGTAAAGTCCTGGCTTGTCAACGTTCATTATCCATTCAGCAGCTTTTATCGCCCCTCTTGCGAATATCTCTCTGCTCCAAGCTCTATGGTTGATTTCTATTCTTTCGCCAAATCCTATGAACATAACAAAGTGCTCTCCGACAACATCCCCGCCTCTAATTGCCATAACTCCTATCTCGTCTCCCCTCAAACACTCTCCGCTTCTTCCAAAAACGAGTTTTTCAATCCCAAGCTCGTTTTTCACTATTTCAGCAGCCTTCAAAGCTGTTCCACTTGGCGCGTCTCTCTTAAATCTGTGGTGCACCTCCACTATTTCCACGTCGTAATCTTTAAGCAGCTTGGAAGCGACCTCCAAAATCTTCCAGAACACGTTCACGCCAACGCTGAAGTTGGGACTCATGACTATCGGGATTTTCCTGCTTGCCTCCTCAATTACCTTTTTCTGCTCATCGCTTAATCCGGTTGTTCCTATCACGAGCTTCGTATTGGACTTCAAAGCGAGCTTAACGAGCTCTACCGTAGCTTCTGGAACGGAAAAATCTATGGCAACATCGCAGTCTAAATCGCTCATTTCCTGAATTAACGTACCGATCTTTCCAATTCCCGCAAGTTCTCCAGCATCTTTTCCAATTTCTCTGACATCAAAAGCCTGAACGACTTTATGGTTAGCCTCCACAGCGTTTTTAACAACGAGTCTACCCATTCTTCCAGCCGCTCCGTTAACGCAGATGTCCATAGAGGAAAAGAGTCGCGGAAAGTTAAAATGGTTTCCATTTCGGTGGTTTAACGCTTGAAGTTTAGAGCAAGTAGAAACAAGATGAGAAGGAGAAAAACGTCGAATCCGGGGATCTCTTTACTTTCGAAAGTTACTTCGCCCTTCGGAAGCTTCTGTAAAGGAAAGCTTTCGCAGCTCACACCTTTCAAAAGTACCGGATTTCTTGTCTTGTAGTAGGGTTTCCATCCATCTTCCCAGACGATTCTCGAATTGTGTCCAGATAAACCGGCTTTTGCAACCTTAGAGATCTCTTCTATATCCTTCTTACTCAAGCCTAAAATTATCCCATTTTCCTTCAGCCATTCCAATTCGACTCTTACAGCCTCTTTAAAATCGAAGTTTTCAACGCTTTCAACTGGCTTTAGATCCTCGTAAAAGATCTCCTTCCTTTCGATCCTCGCATTTTCCCACTCTCCACCAAAACCAGCTGCGAAAGCTATACTTTTCAATTCCTTCTTTAGTTCCTCGTTCAGCTCTCCTCTAATCGTTACAGAAAGCTGACTTTTCTCTCCTCCAAAAATTGAGATTCTTATCCTCCCATCGTCTTTCTCAGCCTCAAGTAGCTCAACCTCTTTAGATTTCTTCAAAACTTTGTATCCGAGGGAGCTGAGAAGTGAAGACGCTTCCTCGAACTTTGGAGTTACATTCGACTCGATAGTAAGCAGGATTTCCGTAAAATTAACCTCCACTCTTTCCGTCGGAATCTGAATTCTTACACTCAATCCTCTAACTGGATTATTCACTTCTCTTATTATCACAGCAAGCTTATCGCTGTAATGGGATCTGTAGATGATTTCCTCGTTTACGATAACATTTCTCGCTCTTTCGAACTTTGAAAGATCGTAGGAGATACCCGGTTTATTTAATAAAACTTCGAAAGCAAAGCTGTCGGCAGGATTAAAGCATGCGGAAGCCAGACCGATAAGGAAAAAGATAGATAACGTCATCGCGACTTTTTTCATAAACGAGGTTAGAGCGAAGAAAACAAAATACTTTTGAAAACGTTAGTTATAATAAAACAGCGAAAATAAAGACCGAATTTCGGGGTCAACTTTTTAACCCATTCCTCTTACTCAAAATATTATGGCAAAAACGTTAGCGGATCTAAAGGGATACCACATAGTTGGAAGACATTCGGCTGTAAAAACGTGCCTCTGGCTTAAGAAGTCGTTAAAAGATGAAGGTTACTGTTACAAGCAGAAGTTTTACGGTATTCCCTCTCATCGCTGCCTTCAAATGTCTCCCGCTTTGATATGCAACCTATCCTGCGTTCACTGCTGGAGACCCCTTGATTTAATGCCGCCATTTAGGGAATGGGACGATCACGAGTTTATAGTTGAGGAGAGCATAAAAGCTCAGAGGAGATTGTTAAGCGGTTTCTTCGGAACTGTAGGCGTGAACAGAAAGAAGCTTGAAGAGGCTTTAAATCCGAAGCACGTAGCCATAAGTCTAATCGGAGAGCCGACCTTGTATCCGAGAATCGATGAGCTCGTTGATGAGTACAAGAAAAGAAACTTCACGACATTTCTCGTAACGAATGGAACTAATCCGCAAGCTTTGGAGAGGGTTGAACCTTATCAGCTCTATTTAAGCCTCACAGCGTACGATGAAGAAAGCCACAAGGTTTTGCAAGGAACTAAGTGGGAAAAGATAGAGGAAAGCCTGAAGCTTCTTCCGAATCTTGATTTCAGAACGGTTATCAGACTAACTTTAATAAAAGGTGTGAATATGAAGCCCGAAAAATTTGCAAAAATCATAGACGAAGCATCTCCGGATTTCGTAGAAGCAAAAGCTTACATGTACCTCGGTTATTCGAGGAGAAGACTTAAGGCTGAGAACATGCCGGAGCACGAGGACGTTAGAAAATTCGCCGAAGAACTTGCGAAGCTAACGGGATATGAAATTAGGGATGAGTCCGAAGCGAGTAGGGTTGTTTTGCTGGTGAGATGATGCTCGAAGATCTTAAGAGGATTCTTGAGGAAAAGGAAGCTGCAAGAGAAGAGCTTATAAAGCTATCAAGAGATATGAGGCTGAATTCGAGCAAGGCTATAGCCTACATCCACGCAGGAAATTTTGAGAAAGCTGAGGAGCATTTAAAAAAAGCTGAGGAGATTTTCGAAGAGATAAAGAAATTTAAGGAAAAGTTCTGGGACATCTACTACCTCTCCTTTGACGCCATGCAGGAGTTCGTTGAAGCCATAGTCTTCAAGAATGTCGTTGAGAATCTCAGCTTGGAAGTTAATCTGCCAGAAGGCTTAGAACCGGCTCCTATTCTTGGAGGATTTGCGGACTCGATAGGGGAAATGAGGAGGTTTGCTCTTACACTCTTAGTAAAAAATAACGTTGAAGTGGCGAAAAAAGTTCTTGAGCTAATGGAAGAACTGTATTTCAAGCTTGTGGAATTCACTTTCCACGATAAAATCACCGGAAACCTGAGACCGAAACTTGATGTTGCGAGAAATTCCATAGAGAGGACGAAAAGCGATTTGCTATCTGCTATCGTGGCTAAAAAATCAGATGAGCTTTTGAAGAAAATTTCTTAGCCGTCGAATTCGAAAATTTCAGCTCTCTCCACGGCATCTTCTTCTTTAAATTCTGCAACTCTCTCCATTCTCTCTACATCCTCAATCTTCGCTCTCGTTTCCGGATGCTTCGCTATCATCAAAGTGCAGCAGTCTTCGTAAGGCAAAATCGAAATTTCATAAGTACCTATCCTCTTCGCTATCTCTATGGTCTCCTCCTTATCGAAACCTATCAAAGGCGGAAGAACTGGAAGCTCCGAAGCGGAGTAGATCACTCTGATATTGTCAAGCGTCTGGCTCGCAACTTGGGAGAGGGAATCGCCGGTAACTATCGCCTTCGCCCCTTCCTTCTTCGCAATTATGTTCGACATCCTCATCATGCTTCTTCGATAAACGATCATTCGGTATTTGGCAGGAATCACCCTGATTATCTCCCTCTGCACTTCTTCGAAGGGAACCATGTAAAGCTTTACTCTGTGAAATTCGGAAAGTTTCTCAGCCAAGTCTAAAATCTTCTTTCTAACCTGGGGAGAATGGAGAGTTTGATTGAAGAAGTGAGCTGCTATAACTTCCGCTCCCCTCTTCATAGCCAAAAAAGCAGCGACAGGGCTATCTATTCCCCCAGAAATCTGAGCCACAACTCTTCCAGAAACTCCGCATGGTAATCCGCCAATTCCGGGAATTTTTTCGGTGTAAATGTAGCTCTCCTTTTCTCCTATCTCAATGTATATCGTCCTTTTCGGATTCTTTAAGTCCACTTTAATTCCTTTACTGTTTTTGACGAACTCTCCAACGACCCTGTTAACCTCTATGGAGGTTAGAGGAAAGTTCTTGTTGCTCCTCTTTGTCTCAACTTTGAAGCTATCCACTTCACCGACGACTTTCAAAGCGACTCTCTTTATCTCCTCTATGTCGAGATCGCAAACCTCAGCTTTGGCGAAGTACTTTATCCCCGGAATTTTTCTCAGCTTTTCTTCGGCATCTTCAGCTTCAACGATAATTCTTCCGTACCTTCTCCTAACTCTCCCCTCAATTTTTCTTTTTATGTTTTCCATCAGCTTTCTCTCAAAAAAGTCCCGATTCTTCCCTTTTAGGGCGATCTCTCCGTAGTGAACAACGTATATCATAGCGACTTCAGTTTTTTAGCTTCTTTAACAATTCTTTCGAGCTCTGAATTTAAAAGTTCTTCAAAGTTCCCCTTTCTGATTTCGCTGATAACATCCACCTCAAGAATCTTGCTAACGTCAACCCAGTTTTCCCTTTTGAGAAGAACGTATTCTCCCTTGTATTTTTCAACGATCTTCTCCGCCTCCTCCTCACTTTTGAACTTAACTGAGGTGTACAAGCCTAATGCGTTAGTATCTCTGAAAATGTACACTTTCACAGTCTTTCCATTGTAAAATCCGAAGAAGTGATCCGTGGCTTTGTCGAATCCCATGCTCTCGAATTTTTCGATGACATCCCTTGGCAAATCGTCCATCAAACAGCCGCACATTGACTTGATTTCCTCTTTCTTTATAGCTTCCTCCATTCTCCTGAAGGTTTCGTAAGGGAAACCTATCACGACCTCCTCTCTCTTGTAGCCAGCGTATTCTCTCGCTCCCTCGCACAAGAAAGAGATGTTCGGTCTTCCTTCTTTCTTAACCTTAGCCGTAGCTTCTCCGCAGACGGCATTCTCTCCGCTGAACTCTGCTCTAAGCTCTTCTCCGAAGAGTTGCGAGTAAAAGGAGGCGATTTTCATTACTCTGTCTGGAGTTGCTATTATCAAAACAACATCGCACTCTTCTCCTTTATATGGCTCCACAATAACAGCTTTTGTTTCTTCTTCGCTTTCTTCGGAAAACACTCCCTTAACGAATCCCAAGGAGACGAGAGCTCCGGAACAGATGAGGTTGATCTCGTCGAGAACGATCCTCTCTCCGTTAGTTGCGG
>WAQS01000179.1 GCA_015520115.1 Ferroglobus sp. | reverse complement strand
TTTGTCTCCTTCTCAGCAAGCTTTTCGAAAAATCTGTTCGGATCGGATATTAACTCCATGCTTTTCAAAATTCAATTAGACATTAAAACTTTTCCGCTCTACAAAAATAGAAATTGGTAAATGAAAATCGAAAAGAATTGATACGTCAGCAAACTTTTCCCCACACCCTTCAAACTCACCCTCTTCACCACCAGAAACAGCAGTGCCGTTGCAACAAAAAATAGCCCGTAGGCTATCGTTGGGGAAAAGGTGTAGACGAGAAGCAAAGCAAAAGATGTTAGAGCGAGGGTTTTCTTGTTCTTATTCCTGTAAAGAACTAAGGAGAAAGAAAACACGACAACCAAGATAAGGAAAAGCAAGGCTCTCAGAATTGCAAGAAGGTCGATAGAAAAGTAAGAGGTTATAAGAGGAAAAGGAAAAGTCATGACAATTGATCCAATTCCAGTAAACGCTCCTACGTTGTCCTTGAGCTTGATTTGAAGAGCTAATAAAAGAGAATAAACTACGATGAATGGTATAACGCTTTTATTTGTTGTAGCGATAATTAAAAGGGAAAGAGCGAAGAGAGTTGGAATCAACAAGCTTATGTCCACTTTTCTTTCGGAAATTAACCCGTAAGCTGGCTCTACAGAGAAGAGAAACAGAACTACCGTAAGGAAAATCAGAGGGTCGAAACTCCTCGTTATTAGAAAAGCGAAAGTCGTTGAAATCAGCCAAATACTCCAGCTTCCGTGCATTCTTGGCAATTTTAACACGTTAATAAATAGCCTCCATGACTCTTAATTGCTTTCCCTAATAATTTCGTCGATAGCGTTTTATCTTTCCACATCAATTCCAGAACGATGAGACCGAGTCTTGACGAGTACTTTATGGAGATTGCGAAAGTCGTTGCAAAACGTTCAACCTGCCTGAGGCAAAACGTTGGCGCTGTGATCGTGAAGGACAAGAGAATTCTCTCCACCGGTTACAACGGTGCTCCGATGGGTTTGCCCCATTGCTTGGACATAGGCTGTTTAAGGGAGGAGTTAAACGTTCCAAGCGGAGAGAGGCACGAGTTGTGTAGAGCCGTTCACGCTGAGCAGAACGCGATAATACAAGCAGCCGTTCACGGGGTAAGCATAAAGGGTGCCACGCTTTATACAACCCATCAACCTTGTATAATGTGCGCAAAAATGATAATCAACGCCGGAATAGTTAGAGTCGTTTACGGGAAAAGATACGCCGATGAGAGGGGATTGGAGTTTTTAAAAGAGGCTGGGATAAAAATAGATTATATGCCAGTGGAGGAATAAAATTTTAAACGTTTAAATTTCGGAAAGTATATATCAACTAAAAAAGAGTTTTAGTATGGAAGAGAGACCCTCCGAAAAGGAAATCGTAAAAATTCTTCACGCTATTCTTTACGCTTTCGAGGCAACCGTGGGCACCCCGGGGAGTAAAGTTCTAATCCACGTTTCAAGAAAAATTCCCGAAATATTCGGAAAGTTCGGATTTGATTTGAAAAAGGGAGAAAATCCGGAAGAGAGCGTTAAAAAACTCCTGGAAATACTTGAAGAAACCGGAATGCTGAAGGACACGGAATTTAAACGTATAGACGAGCACACATTTGAATTTAGGCTTGGTGAGTGCAGCTTATCTGATTCAAACGTTCACGAGCTGTTGAAAAGCGAGAAAGTCTTCTGCCCGTACTCGATAGCTGTTGCCGCCGTTTTGAGAGAAGTGACTGGAAGAGACGTTGTTTTGAGCGAATCGGAATTAACGGAAAAGGGAAGCGTAACGAAGATGAGGCTTTACAAATACGTGGTGCTGTGAGAAAAATTTTTCCCAACGTTTAGGAATACTATAATGTGAAGTGCCGGCACTGCGGAAGGTGCTGCTTGGAGATGGGTACGAAGATATACGCAACTCCCTCGGACATAAACAGGTGGGTGAGGGAGGGTAGGAGCGACATACTTAAGCACGTGCTCGTTTATTCTTACTACGACATATTTCTGGGAGAGGTCGTTGAAGGAGGAGAGCTCTGGTTCGATGAATACGGAAACAAGCTTGATAGATGTCCGTTCATAGAGGAAAAAGAGGGAAAAATATTCTGTAAAATTCACGAAACCAAGCCGGAGCAGTGCAGAGAATACAAGTGTTGGGAGTAAACTTTATAGCAGAAGGGAGGGATGAAGAATTATGCAGATGAGGGAAAAGTGCAAGGACTGCATGATATGCTTTAAGAACAGGAGAGACAAGAAATGATCGATTTCTTAGACAACTTCGGAGTTCTCGTTTTCAGAAGAAAAAGGAGTAGTTTCCTTCCCCACATCACCATCAGAGTTGGAGGCACTGATTTTCACGTCGACAGCTATCCCGGAAAGGGGTTTAACCTCATAACTCACGCCCATTCCGATCACTACGGTTTGAGGAACATTCTCAACTTTAAAGCTGTAGCAAGTGAAGAAACCGCTAAGATTCTCTCAATTATAGGCGAAAAGAAGTTTAGGGGGATAACTTTCAAAGTGGGCGACACGCTAAATTTAAACGGCGTTAAGATAAAAACCTACGATACCTTCCACATAATCGGCTCAACCGCATTCTACTTCAAAGATTTTGACGTTCTCGTGACCGGAGACGTGAAGAATTACGAAGAGCTGCCGAAATGCTCTTTGCTAATAACCGAAGCAACCTACGCCAATACGAACTACTGTTTTGAGGACGAAATAGACGTTTTTCTTGAGAAAGCAGAGAAGGGAGAAGTTTTCGGCGCTTATCCAATCGGAAAAGCTCAAAGGGCAGCGAAAATACTTGAGGAGAATGGAATCGGATTCGAGGCGGATGGATTGATAGCGAAAATCGCTGAAGCTTTCGGGTTGAGAGCAAATGGTGGAGCAAAAATCGTTTCAACGAAGGAAGTGAGGAAATACGACGGTTACTATTTGAGCGCTCAAAAATTTTACAGAAAGAGAATAACGTTAAGCGATCACCTTGATTGCAGGGGTTTGATGGAGATGATAGAGCACTGCGACCCAGAGCATGTGATTTTCTACCACGGAAAACCCACTAAAAACTTTGAAAAGGAGTTAAAAAGTAGAGGATACAAATTTTCAACCCTCGATGACCTTGAGTACCTTCACCTGTAAATCTTCACCCCCTTCGGGAGGTAATTCGTAAATCCACAATTGCTACAAGCCAAGTACGTAAATTCGCTGTCCTCCCCTATAACGACGAACCTTCCGTTACCGCAACTCGGACACATCTCCATCACCTTTGCAATGATAAATTATTATGGTTTTAAAAGGCTTTCGCTCGAAAGTGAAATTGAAAAAATGAAGTCATTCGACTACTGTTGAGCAAAAGAGTACGAGAAGTTAAAAACTCAGCTGACCGTAATACAAAATAAGCGGTCTTGTAGAACGGATTCCAGTTTTTTAGAGGGTTTTTAGCTGTAGTTGAGACTATACGGCAGACATAATTAGCTTATAGTCTTCCTCAGGAACCTCCCTCATCGCCTTGCCCATTGAGTGGCCGGAGCACTTCCTCTTGTTCGTGATAAATTTAAGCTTGGGAATCAGAGGCTTGAACTCAACAGGCTTTTTGAAGATCTTTACCGGCTTTATCTTAACCCTCCACGGAAAAGTTTCGTTTCCCATGCCTTTAGAAGTTCTGAAGATCTTTGTCGAGTCTTTAAAAGGCTCCGAGACGACTTCGTAAGCAGCAACGATCCTCGGCTCTTTGATCTCATCACCAATTTTTTCCTGCTTGAGGTAGATGAGCAGCTTGTCTCCGGGTTTTACTCTCGCTATCGTGTTCCTGTGCCTCTCTGGAACTCCCCAGACGTTCTTTTCCTTTACGATCTTCCAGTTCTCCTCTGTTGTTATGCAGAGCCAGTAGGTCATAACCACCACCGTTTAAGGTTTTAGATTGACACTACTTAAATTTTGCAGTTCCTTTTTATTGGCACTAACTTAGGGGAGAAAGCTCGAAAAACATCAAAAGTCTTTTAAAATTATGTGAGATTTAAATTTACTGTGGTGTTTGAAATGAACATTCATCATACG
>WAQS01000178.1 GCA_015520115.1 Ferroglobus sp. | reverse complement strand
TTGAAGTAGTGATGAACGGAAGCGCGATAGAAGACGTGAAGGTTTTAAGAAGTGATCCGTGCGGTTCAGCATACTACATTGCCAAGAGAATGAGAGGTTACGTAATAGAAAAGGTCGAAGATTTCTGGAAGGAGATCCACCAACATCAGTGCGCATACCCTTGCATGGCAAGCATGGATAGAGACAGAGAAATAAAAGAAGCTCCCTTCCACTTAGCCGGCTACGTTATGGTTTATCAGTTCAGCAAAGCCTGCGGTATCGACGCTTCCGCTTTTATTCCCGAACACATGAAGAAGTTCGTTTTGTCAGATTAGTTTTGTATACCGAGCTCAATTTTATCGCTGATAAAATTTCTTCGTCTGCCTAACAGCAATTTAGATTGTTAAGGAATTATCTCCGTCGTGTTCAGATAAGGAGGATAAAGAGGAATATCGTAGCCCTTCTCCTTCAGCTCTTCTCTAACCTTTTCGAGTTCATTAACAAGTGCTCTCGTTAATTCGCAGAGCTTTTTGAATCCCCACTCTCCCCAGAGCCATTCCCTGTTCGAGAATAAACACCTTGAGCCGCAAACGTCGAAGAGGTCGCATGAAAGGCATGGTTCCACAGGCTCAACTTTTCTCAAGTTCTTCGGATCGTCGTAAATCGTTCCGACGTTATTCCATTCCAGCTCCGAGCAAACAGGACAGGCAACGACCCTTCCGTCAGTGGTTATAGCAAAGCTTTCACTTCCCGAGCCGCAGGGAGGTTTCAGTAAATTTCCGTGTTCCAAACCGCTTAAAACTCCGGCGAAAGGAACGATTCTAAAAAAGTCCTCCGGCTTCTCCTTCAGCTCATTTATGAGCCTCCCCAAATCAAGCTTGTATTTTTCGCTCCACCTTTCAAAGCTCTCTTTTCTTAGTTCCCCCCATATGGCGTCGATTTGCCAGTGAATGCGAGAAAACAAATTCAGTCCCAGTAGATGCTTAACATCCAAGTATATGTCCGTTTTATCGCTGGCAACCATCCGAGCAATTAGCTCTCCTTCGTAGAATTTTCTCAGCCAATTAACGTTCTCAAGAATTTTGTCATAAATTCTTCCCTTGTAAAATTCCGTAACACTCTTTCTTCCGTCAATCGACACGAGGATCGTCGAAAATCTCTTTAAATAATCTTTTCCAAGTTTTTTCAGCAAAAGACCGTTTGTTTGAAGGACGAAGTACTCGGCATTGATTTTGTCCATAACTTTTTTAACGAACTCAACATTCAACAACGGCTCTCCCCCGTAGAAGGCAACTGATGGATTTTTATCGCTCTCGATGAAGTTCACGAGATCGTCCAAGCTGTAAGTGATTTCCATCGGCATAACGCTCTCTTCCAATCCTCCGCAGTATATACAGTTCAAGTTGCATCTTGCGGTTGTAAATACTATAAACATCATACTACCGTCTTAAGCCTGCTGAGCTCTCCCAGATAATAAACCTCATCCTCCACCGCATAGACATCTATTTTCATATCAAAGCTCAGGAGCGGACTGAGAAAGCTATCTGCAGTTAAAACATCGGTTCCGGAAGAGAGGGAAGATTGAGCCGGTAAAACCAAGATCTCTCTGTCGTTTCTTGCATGAAGATAGCACGGATAAGAATAGACAGCTCCCCCGTACCTAATCTTAACAGCCGGGTGTTCGTGCCCCATGATTATTCTCTCCCCCTCCACCTCTTTGTGCCCGTGAACAACTTTCCACCCTCCGACTTTAACTTCCTCCTTCAACTCCAATCCGTATTTTGCGAGAATTGCCGGAAGGAAGTTGTCGTGATTTCCTCTGACTACTTCCAAGTCAACTATATCGTTAAGTTTCTCCAAAAATTCGCTCACGTCCTTCCACTCCAAAGGCAAATTCCTTCCAAACTCGTGCTTAAGATCCCCGGCGATAACGAGCTTTTCCACATCGTACTTTTCAATTACCGTAAAAATTCTTTCCATAACCTCCTCGAACTGAAGTTCTGGGATCGATATGCCCTTCTCGACCATAGCGTTCTCTATGCCAAGATGTAAATCCGCGATTATGGCTACTCTACCTACAATCGCTGCTCTTTCTGGAGTGAGTGTGAGATCTTTTAGCTTCATTCCCAAATTACCTCGTGAAATCTTTATATTAACGTTGCCTCAGCAAAAACTATGATCTCTTCGGCACCCGGCAAGGTAATTATCTTCGGTGAGCATGCGGTCGTTTATAAAAGAAGAGCTTTAGCTTCAGCCATAAACCTAAGATGCTACGTTAAAGCTGAAAAAAAAGATGATGTTGAGATACACTCAGATTTCGGAAAAACCGGCTTAGATTTTAACGTTCATCCCTTCATCTCCCAGTCGATCCTTAATTTCAAAGAAGTTACGGACTTCAAAGGAGTAAAAATCGAGGTAAGGAGTAAAATCCCACCAGCATCCGGACTCGGCAGCTCTGCAGCAGTTACCGTCGCTACTTTAACAGCTTTAAACGAGCTTTTTTCAACTTCCTTAACGAAAGATGAAATATTCGAGCTTGCGAGGAAAGTTGAGCTTGACGTTCAGGGAAGAGGAAGCGGAACCGATCCGTTCATCTCGACTTTCGGGGGGGCTTGGATATTTCCCGAGAGAAAAAGAATCAATCCAAAAATTACCAAGCTTTTCG
>WAQS01000177.1 GCA_015520115.1 Ferroglobus sp. | reverse complement strand
TTGCAGGAGGGGTGAGAAAACCGACTGAAGATATACAGATTCCGTAGATGAAGCTTCCGAATATTAGGGGTTTAAACCTTCCAAATCTGTCGCTGATAAATCCTCCCGGATACTGAAGGAGAGCGAAGGGCATTAGAAATGAGGAGAGGTAGATACCTATCTCCTTCGGAGTCATGTGATACAGCGTTCCGAGCATTATCGGAAAAACACTCACGAAAAATCCTGCTGTAAACCTGTCGACAAAGGAGAACAAGTAAGGTACGAGAAGCTCTTTTTTCTTTTTAGCAACAATCATCCCCTCAAGAACAGATTTCGAACTCACGACTTCAACATCCTCAAGAACGATCAGGGCAAGAATAAAGGCGAGAAAAATGAGTAAAGAAGCTGTGTAGAACGGCGTAACTGGGTCTAAACTTCCGAGAAAACCGCCAAAGGGAGCACCAAACGCCATGCCAGTGGCTATTCCCATCCCGATCACTCCCATTCCTCTCCCGTAAGCTTCTCTTCTCGCCACATCAAGAACAAGGGTCATCGCTATTGAATAAACCATAACGGTGAATATTCCTTCGATAAACCTGAAAAGCATAAGGAGGGAGAGATTTGGAGCTACAGCCTGAAGGAATAGCATCGCAGAATTACCAAGCAATCCGATTGTTATGAAAATCTTTCTCTTTCCGAGTTTGTCTGAAAGAGACCCCCAGACCGGAGCGAAAATTGCGTAGGCGATTAAATTTACAGCGACGAATAAACTCGCTTGGGAGACCGTCGCCTTATACTTGTCTATCACGTAATGCTTTACAACCGGATAAATCATCGTGACGCTGAACATTAAAATGAAGCAAATTAAAGCGAGGTAGATGAGCTGCCTCATAGCTTTTGAGTGGCGTTGCTTGAATATTAAGCTTTTCAGGGAAAAAGTATAAATATTTCTGAAAAGCAAAATTTTCGAAACGTCGGAGGGGAAACATGAGATTGCTGGCTTTGTTGGTTGCTCTCTTGGTTGTTCTGGCCGGTTGCAGTGGAGGTAAGGAGGAAAAGGTTGAAAGCACGCCGGTTGAAACTCCAAAGGCTGAAAGAACACCAACTCCGGAAAAGACTTCAACACCGGCAAAGCAAGAGGAAGCTGGGGAAACTCAAACGCCGTCATCTGGAGAAGCGATCAGGACTTTGTATGAGATGTACGTTAACAGAAAAATGGTTCATGGGACAGTGACTGTTTCTGAGAACGGCAAAACTCAGACGACGGAGTTTTGGTACTACTTCGATTTCGAAAATAAGGAGAAGTTGCTCAGGATGGAAGGGGAGACTGAGCAAGGAAAGGGAGCGACTATTATCATTAACAAATACGAAGGGAACACGTTAACGACTACGATTTACAGCAAGGGAGGAATGGCTATCCAGCAAATGGGAGATTGCGAGTGGATGAAGTTCACTCAAACAATCACGGCTTCTCCGTCAGAGGTTGAGGAGGCGAAGGATGAGCCAGTATCGGAATCTTTCCAAGCCACTTTTAGGCAACAAGGCAATGTTGTTGCGGATTATAAAATAGAGTACATCGACTACGACCCAACCATATTTCAGCCGGACGGAAAAGTTTGCGATGTCGGGAGTTTTATGAGTGGGGGTTAAAGTAAAAAGTTTATTATTTTTTAATTTTTAGAAAACAGAGCTGTGAAGAGGATATACGCCGATGCAGGGTTGGTTTTAACAGCCCTAATCTGGGGTTCCACGTTTCCGGTTGTCAAGATCGCTTTGAATTACGCATCACCCTTTACCTTCAACGCAATGCGATTCGCTTTGGCGACGATTTTGTTCCTCCCCTTTTTGAAAAAGAAAGAGTTCGTTGCTGGGGTAAAAATTGGAATCGCATCTTTCCTTGGGTATGCATTTCAGACGGTTGGTCTGAAAGTCACAACCGCCACGAACGCTGGATTCATAACATCAACCTACATCGTTTTCACGCCGTTGATAGCTAATCGACTCTACGGAGAAAGGATTACGAAAGTTGAGGCTACTTCAGTATTTTTAGCCTTAACCGGAGTTTACCTTCTTTCCGGATACTCTTCCTTTAATTTCGGGGATCTGTTGATTCTCTTATGTGCAGTAGCATTCGCTTTTGAAATTGCCATGATAGGCGAACATTCGAAGAAACTCTATCCGATGAGTCTTGCCGGGTGGCAGGTTTTTACTATAGGCGTTCTATCCTCTTTTCTCGCTCCTTTTACGACGGAAAAGCTGTTTTTCAGCGAAGAATTATTAGCTGCCTTGCTGATAACCGGATTTTTAGCCACTTTCGTTGCGAAAATACTGCAAAATTACATGCAGTCCCACACAAAATCTGTCGACGCTGGAATAATTCTCTCTCTGGAGGGAGTATTCTCCTACCTCTTTGCGGCAATGCTATTGGAAGAATCTCTATCTCTCTTTCAGTACTTCGGCGCCGCTTTAATTTTCATCACAGCAGTTGTAATCTCTACAGAGCGATCAGAGTGAAGGCAATAGCCAAAATTCCTAAGGTTATGCAAAAGCTTGAAAAGCTGACTTTTCTTGCGAACCTGAGGAGGAGATCGATCATACCGTAGCCCACAAGGAAAGTGGTCAAAACGACCGCAAAGGCGAGATTTACTGAAAAATCTTCGGGAACTCCGCTTAAAACTGTCGCTCCCGCCACTGCAGGAACGCTTATTATAAATGAAAGCTTTAACGCATCCTCCTCTCTCACCTTTCTTAAAAGAAGGTAGCTTATCGTCACGCCCGATCTTGAAATTCCCGGAAGGATGGCAAATCCCTGAAAGAATCCTAAAGCAGCGCTTTCTTTAAACGACAAATCTGCAGTTCTTCTGTAACCTTCTTTTGGCAATCTCAACAGAACCCCGGTTGCAATAAGCAAAACTCCAATCAATAAATTCGCCATGATAGCTTCCACGTTTCTCACTACAAGCATTAGGGGAATTGCGCTCAATGCAGTGAAAATCGTTGCCGGAACAACCTGTTTAAAGAGTGGAGAACGTAGCTTAAAAAGATCCGAAAAGTCTTTTCTGAATTTTGCGACAACGGCAAGCATAGTTCCTAAATGGAGGAATACAGCATAGCTAAAAGCCTGTGAAAAGTTCAATTTCAGAATGTTTACCATGACAAGTATCGAAAGCCCCTCGCTGCTGACGGGAAGCCACTCAGCCACTCCTTGTACTACTGCAACGATTATTAAGCTGAAACTCTCGATTTCATTCATTTTAAGTGATAGTGCTACTTTGACTATTTAAATATCTCTTTTCAAATCATTTTTCATTATTACCATAAGTACAATTAATAATTTTATCGAAAAATTTATTTACTAATCTGTCAAATTTGCGATAATATGTCCGCTTGCAAGCATGAGGACTCAGAAGAGAGGGTGTGGTTACCCTCCCGGAACCATCTGATTAGGTTGCATCCCCACTGCAAGCACTGTGGGATTGTTAGAAACTCATCAGCTGATATCGGCAAGGAAATCGGTTATTTCGCAAACTCCCTCAGTAGATTGAGAGAGTTTTTAAATAGAAGAGGATTTAAAGTTTCTCGCGTGCAAATAAGGATGGTTATTCTGGAATTCGAGAAAAGGGGTTTGGCGGATAAATATTCCGTTCCGTTCTCCGTTCAAAGGAGGGAGTTCGCGAGGATAGTTAGAAAATATTTTAATATCCCGGAAGAAACCGTGATGGGTTTTATTTAGCTTATCCGGTTACCTAATCTGATATTGATGATGGGAGGGTTGCCGGAGTCAGCTATTGCTTTCTTTACGGTTTTACATTCTGATAATTAGGTGCGTGATTGTATGTCGTTTTGGGAGGTATTAGTTACAGCGTTTGTTGTAGCTATGCTGCTAATTCCACTTCAGATAAAGAAGTTTAGGGACAGAGACATGGTTGTACCGGATTACTACAAGAACAGCGTAAGATACGTTCCAACTTCCGGCGGATTGTCGATCCTACTTGCCTTTTATT
>WAQS01000176.1 GCA_015520115.1 Ferroglobus sp. | reverse complement strand
ACATAGGAGGGCAGGATTCCAAGGCTATAGCTTTGGATGAAAACGGGAGAGTTATCAACTTTGCGATGAACGACAAATGTGCCGCTGGAACCGGAAAATTCCTTGAAGTAATGGCATCAACTCTCGGTTTAACGCTTGAAGAGCTCTCGGAAGCGTATTTTAAAGCCAAGAATAGAGTTGAGATTACGAGCGTTTGCACGGTTTTTGCAGA
This sequence comes from Ferroglobus sp., assembly GCA_015520115.1. Classification (GTDB taxonomy): domain Archaea; phylum Halobacteriota; class Archaeoglobi; order Archaeoglobales; family Archaeoglobaceae; genus Ferroglobus. The sequence continues at coordinate 2,512 of WAQS01000176.1, read as the reverse complement.
AAGCGAAGTTATCTCTTTGCTCGCTGAGGGAAAGGATGTTTATGATGTTGTTGCTGGGGTTTGCAGGGCTATAGCTAAGAGGGTGGCTGGAATTGTAAAGCAGGTGGGAATTAGAGAGAGAGTTGTGATGACATGAGGAGTCGCCAAAAATAGGGGAGTGGTAAAAGCTCTGGAGGAGGAGCTTAAAGTCAGCATTTCCATCCCAGACAACCCTCAAATAATCGGTGCTTACGGAGCGGCATTGTTAGCTTTACAGAGATCTTTACAAAGTAAAGGTAACAATTAATTTTGGCTTTAATTCGTAAACTTTATATTTTCCCTCTCCAACATCTTATCATGGCGGACTACAAAGAGATTATTTACGACGAAAATTGGTACACGCATACGGCTTTGATAGCAATAAACAGACCGCATGAATACAATTCTTACACATTGACCACGCTTAGAGAGATGGTTGACGCAATAGAAAGAGCTATGTGGAACGACGATGTGCAATTTATAGTCTTGACTGGTGTGGGAGACAAAGCCTTCTGCACCGGCGGTAACGTGCACGAATATGCTGAGGAGTACACGAAGAAACCTTCCGACTTCTGGAAGTGGGGAGAAATTTACGGAAGAGTTTTCGACATGATAATGCACTGCGGAAAGCCAGTTATAGCGAGAGTGAACGGAGTTACAGCTGGAGGAGGTTTCGAGTTCGTCTGCGCATGCGATTTGGCTGTTGCGAGCGAAAACGCGAGGTTCATCTCTCCCGGGCCGAGGGTTGGGATGACTTCTATCGGCGGTCTCTCTCAATGGTTGCCTTTGCACATAGGATTGAAGAGGGCAGCCGAGATAGTCATGATGAGCAGCGAGATAGATGCTAAGACAGCCTACGAGTGGGGAATCGTCAACGCTGTCGTTCCTCAGGAAAAACTTGACGACAAGGTGAAGGAGATGATCGACAGAATGCTAGACTTATCTCCTTCGAGCCTGTGGTACTTCAAAGTCCACCTCAACTGGTGGAGGGATCTCGTCTGGCGACTAACTTGGGAACACGGAAAAGCATGGTTCTCTTTAAACATCGGTGGAGTCGAGCCGAGCGAAGGACTCTGGGCGTTCAAGCAGAAGAGAAAGGCGAGGATGAGGGAAATAAGAGACAGAATCGGAAAAGGCATGGATCCAAGGTATCCATACGGGCCGTTGATGAAGAAGTGCGAGAAGTGCGGAGCAGAATTTTTGCCCGACTTTTCAAAGTTCTGCCTCAACTGCGGAGCGAAGCTTGAGTAATTTTCTCTCTTTTTTGCCGCATATTTTTAAGCAAAACGTTGTATTTAACTGTGGTTGATTGAAAATTAAATGAGGAAAGAAGCTGAAAGGTGGTTGGAAGAAGCTCTTTGGGATTTGGGGACGGCTAAGATACTGCATGAAAAAGGAAGATATAACGCCTCGGCGTTCTATGCGCATCAAGCGGCTGAGAAAGCAGTTAAAGCTTTGCTATTTCATATAAACGAAGCTCCTTGAGGGCATAGTATCAGAGAATTGCTGGAAAGGTTTTTTGAAAAAAAGGGAGAAAAAGACGAAGAACTCATGATTCATGCGAGGGAGCTGGATAGACATTACATTCCTTCTCGGTATCCAGATGCGCACTCTTCTGGAACGCCTCACGAAGCTTACGATGAAGAGACTTCTAAAAGAGCGATAAGAGCTGCCGAAGAGGTGGTAAATTTTGCAAGAAAAATTGTCTCTGGATAAGTTAAAAATAGCTGTGGAAAAATTAAGGGAACACTACGACGTTCACGCCGTAATTCTTTTCGGTTCGAGAGCGAGAGGCGATCATAAACCTTGGAGCGATTACGACCTTCTAATCATCGCCGACTTCACCGAAAGGTACTTGGACAGGATAGGTAGATTGCTGGAAATACTCGATCTGGGCATTAACATCGAACCTCACCCCTACACGCTCAACGAAGCTTTGGAAATGCTGAAGAGGGGAAGCCCGACGATTCTTGACGCACTCTCCGAGGGAATAATTCTTTTCGAGTCGAAGAAATTTGAGGTCGTCAAGAAGGCTTATGAAGAGCTATTGAAAAAGGGATTGAAAAAGAGTAAGGTTTCTTACGTGCTTCCTGAATAGTCGTGGACCTAAGAATCTCCCTCGAGCAAAGCGAACAGCTTTCCTTTCTCTGTTATTCGTAAAATAGTGTTTCTACCGACCTTTTCTCTTTCAACGTAACCTCTGGATTCGAGCTTCGATAAAACTCTTCTGTTTAACTTCGTCAACAATTCCTGCTTACTCTTTCTTGTAATCTCGCCTATTTTGTCTTTACTACAGGAGTAAATTTGAGGGAATTTTTTGCAAAATGCTTCTGCAATTTCGTTTAACCTTGCGTAACCTTTACCCTTAGAGTAAATCAGCGACATTGCCAACTTTTCCTCGTCATTTAACTTGACTATCTCAACTTTCGGAACCTCGAATATTTGTACCCTCTCGCAGACACTTCTACCGTGTTGCCTAAACTCCTCCTCGCTT
>WAQS01000175.1 GCA_015520115.1 Ferroglobus sp. | reverse complement strand
AGAGAGTCTCTTCGGAGAAGTGATAAACAGGATGAAAGGGGTATCTTACTCCTTCAGAAAGGAAAGAGCTTTGATAAAAATTTCCAAAGAGGCTGAAGAGAAATTCTCGGCAGAATGCGTTGCCAAAGTCATTTACGAAGCCGTAAAGTCTATTCCAGCTGTAAAATCGGTTAAAGTCAGAATCGTTTGCGAGAAGGAAGAGTTCGAAAAGCTGAAGGCGAGAGCTGAAGAAATTCACAGGAAACGAGAGGAGAAGTTAAGAGAGCTGAAAGAAATAAGCGTGGATAAGTTTTACGGCTGCAAGTCCTGTCAGGTCTACTTGCCGAACCACGTCTGCGTGATAACTCCGGAGAGAGCTTCGCCGTGCGGAACGACTTATACAGAGGCTAAGAACGCTGAAGAGCTGAAGGTCGTGGAGTATTACTTTCCCATAGAAAGGGGAGAAGCGATCAGCGAGAAGGAGGGGGAGTATTCAGGAGTCAATAAAGCTGTGAAAGAAATAACGGAGGGAAAAGTCGAGAAAGTTAAGCTTCACAGAGTTCTCGAAAGTCCACCTTTAGCCGGGAATTTCGCTGAGGCTATAGTTTTCTACATTCCGGAAAAAGATGCCTTTGGGATCGTTGATAGAGAATACAAAAAGAAAACCCCCGTCGGCTTGACTTTCGAAGAGATGGAGAAGCTGATAGCCGGCAGACAAGTGGAAGGATTCGTCGGAGTTAGCTTCGCTTATCTAAAATCTCCAAGCTTTTTGAAGGGAGAAGGAGGATGGAAAAGAGTGATTTGGGTTTCTCCGAAGATTTACGAATTCGTTAGGAGTTTTCTACCTAAGGAGTTGCTCGAAGGAATCGAGTCTGGGTAGGCATTTATATTCCCTTCCAGACTTCGTAACAGCAGAACTTGAACTTTTTTCCAGAGCCGCAAAAACACGGAGCGTATTTATCGATGTTTAGCTTTCCGTAGTTGATTTTGTAAAGCCTCAGAAGGTTTTCGGGGCTGAAGTGTTCCCACGGATCTTCGAGTCTGAGATCGAGTTCAGTTAGAAGATCTTCGGGGTGAATTTTGCAATCCTCGGCGAGCTTCAAACTCTCCTCTCTGAACTTCCCTCCGAGAATCGAGATGTACATCAGAAAAACGCAGCTTTCATCCTTTTTCTCTTTTACCTCTTCAAGGAGTTTTTCCGCAACGATCTCGGCGTCTTCCCTACTTAAATGCATTAAAGCCTTGAAAGCCGCGAGTCTTACGAAAACGTCGAAATTCTCGTTTTCTACGATCTTCCTCAGTTCACCCGTTTTTTCCCTCGAACCTCGCGAACAAGTAAGGCAAATCCTCGATAGTAAAGTCTCCGAGGTCTCTTGTTGTTGCTATGTGCTTCAGAGCTTCGAAAGCTCTATCGTTTCCGATTATCGAGAGTATGAAGATTGCGTGAACGGAAAACCAGCCGTCGCTGATTTCATCAAGTTCGTCGGCAAGCTTTACTATAAGTTCCGGAGCTTCTTCGCACTCAATGACTCTCTTCACGAGATCTTTTCCGGAGAGTAGCTTTCTTTTAGCTATCTCCTTTAAAGCGTCTTCGCCCCTCATGGGAACAGTGGAGGGTAATTTAAACCTTCATCCTCCTTCAGTCCGAACATGACGTTCATGTTCTGAACTGCTTGGCCACTTGCTCCCTTCACGAGGTTGTCTATAGCCGAAATTATCACCGCTCTGTCCTTTCCTTTGTGAATCGATATGTCGCAGAAGTTGCTTCCCCTAACGTAAATAAGCTTTACGCTCTCCTGAAATCTTATGAATTTGCAGCCTTTGTAGAACTTCTCGTATATCCTCTTAATTTCCTCCTCTTCGAGATCTCCTCGCAGGAAAATGTGAGCGTTAGTTAAAATTCCCCTCGATCCCGGGAAAACCTGCGGAGTGAAGGAGATCCTGATGTCTTCCTGCAGAGCTTTTAGCTCCTGAAGTATTTCGTAATAGTGCCTGTGCTCGGTGATTTTGTAGGGGACTATCGACTCGTGAAGGTTTGGATAATGCGTGAAATCCGTTGGCGAAGCTCCAGCTCCGGTTATACCACTCTTGGAATCGAAGATTACTCTTTCTATCAGCTCCTTTTCAGCTAATGGAGCAGCAGCTAAAATCGCTCCTGTCGGATAGCATCCGGGATTAGCGACAAGATTTGCTTTCTTTATCTCTTCCCTGTGCAGCTCTGTCAGTCCGTAGACAGCTTCGAAGTAAGCCTCGTGCTTTTTACCATAGACTTCCTCGTAAACCTCCTTCTTCAACCTGTAATCTGCCGAGAGGTCTATTACTTTGATTCCTACCTCCAGAAACTGGGGGACGTACTTCATCGCCTCTCCGTGGGGAACGGCTGTGAAAACGACATTGCAATCTTCGAAGTTTTTAAGCTCAGGCAAAACGAATTCGACATCGTAAAAACCCTTTAAATGGGGATGCACTTCGTAGATTTTCTTTCCCTCGTCTTTCCTTGAGCTTACAGCCACGACTTCAGCTTTCGGATGCGTTGCAAGAATTCTCAGAAGTTCTCCTCCGGTGTAGCCTGTCCCTCCTACGATGCCGATTTTTATTGAGTCCATGCTTTTAGAAGCTTGTGCGTGGTTAAAAATTTAGCTGATTGTAATTTCACGTTTTTGAGTAAAGCTTATACAGTCCTCACACGCAATATTATTGTAATGGAAAAAGATGTTTCGGGAAAACTTAGCTTGGACATAATGGTAGGGTTAACGATATTTCTTTTAAGTTTCATATTTGTCGTTCAATATGTTCCTACGATTTTTGCATATGAGCGAGAAGATTTGACACTCTACCCACTTGCTTATAGAATTTCGGCTTTTTTAGTTGAAGATCCAGGATACTGGAGTAATGGGACCGCTAATGGTACAGATTGGGAGAATTATTATTTACAAGAGGGTGTTGAAGTTCGCCCCGGGCTTATGGGTTCGGAGGCGAATTTGATAGATGTAAAGAAAGTAAATGCTTTAACGGACTTCTACGTAAATGCTGGAAAGGATTCTGTAAGAAAAGCTCTCGGTTTAGAAACTCCAACAAGAAAATACAATTTTAATATATCTCTCCAATTACTCTCAAGTACCTCCTCGAATCCGAGATATTCGCTTAATCAGTCTCAACCGCTCTTGGTAATTGGTGATCCCATTCCAGATTGGAAAAATGTGGTTAAATATGAGAGAATTGTTGCTTTTGAAAATGCTACTTTCGTGGCCGACATTTCAAGTAATCTGGATACGCCCAGTACAACCGTGAATAAGTTCACAGTTACTCCACCAGTCTCGTCTTTTGTGGTAGTTATATTGGATAGAAACACAAATGAAACTGCCAGTGAACCCTGGATGAACATAGATATCAATAATGTAAACATTATAAGCGTTACCGGAAACGATACAATTGGCATTTTTGACATAACGGATGTAGTAAATCAGCAAGCAGGTAGTGTTGAAGTGACCGTTCAAGTACACAATGTTAAAGGATACGTTATCGCTACAAATGCTGGGAATTTTATCGGGGGGAAGATCGTTGCAAAACTCGTTGTTGCAGTGTGGTAATGCTCAACTTTTTACATTAGAAGGAGTAATTGCGGCGATAATCATACTTGGAGTTACGTATTTCCTCTTTCAAAGTACTATGATAATCTCCCCTATTTCCGATGAAATCGTTTTTGTTCAGATAAAGCAGTACGGTGAAGATGCTCTGAGGGTTTTAAGCATGGATACTCAAGCGGAAGATACTTTATATTATGCGTTAACACATCTCAATGATTCGTACACCCCAGATGAGTTAATTAAAAGTATCAAAAAAATTTTACCAGATTATATTGATTTTAATCTTCAAGTCTATTTTGTAAACTATACGAGTAATAAAATCGAAGTTTACAACATAACAAATAAAGTACCAACCTCTACCACTGTCGTTGTGTCCAAATATATTGTAATCAGAAACGGACAATTTGTGGAAGATTCACCTTTCAGAGTTCGATCCAGCGGAGTTGAAGGTGTCAACAGAGATATACCGATTTTGTTGGAGGTGAGGTTGACGCTATGGAGAATCTAAACTGCAATAGGGGTCAAATGATCGTCATCATGGCGTTAATAGTGGCTATCTTGCTTACTGGACTCTCCTATGTGTATTCTCAAAATTTACTGGCAGGGACGGAATCTTCGATAACTCAGCTGAATTTCCCAAAAAACGAAATTAGGGATTTAAGAGCTATCGTGATTGAGCAATTGACGTATTACGCTTACAGGTATCCGGATTCATTTTTAGATTATGTGAGAATGTTGGATGAGCAAATAGCGAAACTCTACGCTTTACATGGTGCTTATGCGAGTATTGATGTGTACGACATAAAAAAAGATTCAACAGGGCAGATAACTTCGTTTAAAATTAAAATAATCTTCAGTAACGTGGAGGTGGAATATGAGGAGACAAAAGTTGTCAAACTCTGATGCGGCTGTTTCTATCCTTGTTGAGTATTTGGTTTTGGCGGGGATACTTGTTCTCTTTTTAATGTTTATCTCAATTCAGCTTAATGATTTGCTTGAAAGAACGCCAATCCTTATTACGATGGAAAATCAATTCCAAGACGTTGGTAATCAAATAGCTGTAAAATTAACAGACATAGCCCTAATCGCTCCAGAAAATGGAAAGGTAAAAGCTAAGGTGTATATGCCTTACACGGTTGGTAAATACGATTTTAAAGTAGAATTCACTCAGGTGAATGGAGATTATGTCTTAAAAATATCTTCGGATAAAGTTGGAAAAGAAGTTTTTGTTCCGATAAACAATATAGCTTTGGAAGTAATTCCTGTAGGCTCAACCTTCAGCATATTGCCAGCTCACGAGATAGTCTATACTAAATACTCTCATGTAAAACCCACTGCAGTGGCTTTGGCGTATCCCACTGTGGTTTATGTGGGAGAAAATGTGACATTTGACATGACTATGTCTTTTGGAGAGGGGAGATTATGGTTCAAATGGGAATTCGGAGATGGAATAGATAGCGGTGTTATGGAATACAATCCGGACAATCCACAAGCAGCATTGGTTAAGCATGCGTATTCCTCTCCGGGGAATTACACAGCAAAGTTGACTGTTTGGGATAGTTATGGTTTCTCTGATAGTAGCACGATAAACATAACAGTCTTAGACCCAGCACTTGAACTTAATCCTTATCTTTACGTTGATAAGTTTGTGATTCCGGAGGTAACGGAGCGAGGGAAACCAGTAAAAATCGTAATATATTTGAGAGGAGGAGGTATTGTTGAACAAGCAAGAAATATTAGTGTTGTACATGTAATAGATGTTTCTGGAAGTATGGACCCAGATTATTACGGTTTAAATGGTTATACACTCTACAAATCATCAAGTGGAGTGGTCACTCCAATAAAGTGGGATGGTGACATCTATGTCGACAGCACTTTCTCCACTTTAATAGTCAGAGCGTATACATCGGGGGGTAAGGACATAGATCTCTGGGTAAAATCTCCGGATGGAGATTTTGCAAGAGCGCAGTATTCCATAACTAATGGTGAGCTGTATTACGTTAGAAACCCAGTTGAGGGGAACTGGAGTATAGCGGTTGTGGCAGATTATCCCTTGGGGAGTGATACCGTTACGGTTGAAATCGAGAAAAATGGGAGAATATATGGATGGTGGTATTTGCCTGGTGAAATAGTGGCGACTTATACATTTGAATTAACAGCAATCTCCGAAAACGTCTCGTTTAGCATTCCGCAAGTTGAACATTTAATGATTCAGGTCACACCAGTGAATGGCAGCAAAGAATTGCACTACTGGGTGAGAGAACCTGACGGCTCTTTAGTCGGGCCATTCTCAACATCTGCTGGCGAATATTATGAAGTTAGAAATGCTTTTGGGAATTACGTGGTTTATGTGGTCGCAGATTTCCCCTATGGTTCCCAGGAATACACCATTTCGGTTGATATAGGTAAAATCGATGCGGCGAAGATAACTGCCAAAACTTTCAACGGATTTTTGAGAATGTCGGATCAAGTTGGAGTTGTATCCTTTGGTGGTGATGGTTCGGACGGATCAATACCGCGAATTACATTAGATCAATATTTAACAAACAATACGGATTTGGCTAATTCCAGTATAGACAACCTGTGGGCTTACGGAGGTACTCCTCTTGGTGGGGGTATTAAAGTTGCAAGAGAAGAACTTGTTGCAAATACAACTCCCGGAAATATCCCAGTTCTCATAATCCTTTCCGACGGAAACCCGACAATAACGTCTGATGGTGTTGTTTCTGAAAGGTTGGCGATTCAAGAAGCTTTGAACGAAGCGGAAATTACGAAGCAGACAACAATAAACAACGAGTCAATTCTGATCTACACGATCGGTTTTGGTCCTGATGCGAATGAAACTTTGTTAAAGCAAATAGCAACATCCCCGAATTACTACTATTATGCAGCAACTGCTGAAGACCTGGCTAACATCTACGAGCAAATTGCAAAGGAGCTTAAGGAAAAGGCTGCAGTAAATGTAACTGTTACTGATGTTCTAACTCAGTACGTATCTCTCATCGAACAACCTCAGAACGCTAACGTTAGTTATGTTAACAATCAAACGATAATCCAATGGAGTCTTTCAAGTATAAGAATAAACGAAACTTGGATTGGTAGTTTTTACGTTGTTCCTACTCGAGAGGGAGAAATCACCACAAATGTTTATGGAGTGTCGAACGTTACATATCTCCCATGGCCTTTTACGGGGGTTACTGAGCAAACGATATACTTCCCCGTGCCCAGGATCAATGTAACTACTCTAAGTCCGGAAAAGGTTGTGTTAAAATGATGAGTGACCGAGGTGTGAGTGAGGTTCTTGACACTATACTTCTAATTGGAATGATATCAATAACGATCTCTGTGATCCTCTTGTACGGCATTCCAATAATAAACATGAGTAAAGAATCGATAAAAGAAAGAAATGTACTTTCACAATTCGTATATTTGAGCGAACAATTGTCTAAAGTCTCTACTGATGTCTCTCCAGTAGTTAAAAACAAAATATCCTTTTCTGGAGGATCTATTCGTATTAAAGGAGGATTTGTCGTTAACATAACTGTAACAAACTCCAGTGGTATCGTTTATCGGCTAAACGAAGATTTGGGAAAAATAGAGTTCGTGTCTTCTGACTATATGGTTTCAATAGAGAATGGGGGTGTATTTGGTGATTTAGTGTACTCTCCCCCAAGAATCTATAAAAAAGATGGCAATTTAAGTTTTGCAATTTTCAAATTACAAGGAGAAGGTTCGGTGGGCGGGACTTTATCAAGCTTTGCGAGCATTGTAATGAAGTTTAACTCAACCCAAAAGTACGAGTTTTCAAACGGTACTTTGATATTGGAAGTCTATACGGACCACATAAATACCTGGAAACAATTTTTTGAAGCTATTGGGAATGTAACAGAATTAAACAACGGAGTTAAAGTTGAGATAGAATTCGATCGTTTGACATTGAACATATATACAATAGATGTGGTGATATCATGAGCGATCGAGCGGTTTCCGAAATGATTGGTTATATCCTTATATTTGGGATAGTGGTTATAGCGGCGACTACAGTATTTACAAAAGTTCATTTGATGGTAAGTGAGTCTAAAGAAAACGTAAGGTTCGAAAGCATGGTGCAAGGTTTCAGAAAAATCCAAAGCGCTGGTGAGAATGTCGTCTATGGTAAGAGTCAGAATAAAGAACTGAGAATCCTTTTAAGCGGCGGAAATTTGGGGATAAGTAATAACAATTTCTTGAATGTAGAAGTTGTTGTGAACAACACTACAATTTTTTCGGATTCTCTTGTGATGGGAGGGATAGAATACGAGTACGAAGACTATGTTATGGCTTTTGAAAGTGGCGGCGTGTGGTTAAAGTCTTTCGGAAAGACCACCATAATCTCACCCCCGAGAATATTTATTT
>WAQS01000174.1 GCA_015520115.1 Ferroglobus sp. | reverse complement strand
TCTATCGTTCCAGTCTCTCCCGGCTCAAGGCTCGCGTTTATGTTGTACTCAGCGATACAGAATCCGTGCGTCGCATCTCTCGTGTATTCAACGTTTGTTAAGTGAATCCTCACGATGTCTCCCACTTTGGCTTTCATGATGTCGGGAGTTATGGTGCTTCTGATCAGTGTGGCGTAAATTTCTGTAACCCACTTTCCGTTCTCCTGCTTTCTCTCAATTCTCTCCTGTCCTTGTTGTATTGCCTTTGGATGTGGTTCGAACGTTAGAGGATTAGTTCCAGCCGGATAAACATCAAGCGGCTTAAGCTTCTCGATGCTGATAATCTTGGCGTAGTGCGGCTCTCCAAGTCCTATAGGCATGTCGTATAGCAGCTGCATCTTAGGTCCACTTATGTCTATTAACTGGAAGTTTTGCGGGTGCAATGGACCGACGAGCGGGAACCTTTCGATCGACCACTTGTTAAGAGATACGAGGTACTTTCCTTTCGGCGTTGGAGAGTTGCTTTCCGGAGTTGCCAAGTGACCGACGTTATAGTTAATCGGGATTCTCTCTACAACTTTCCATCCGTCCTCGTTGTAAGGTGGCCCAAGCTTCCACCTTGCGACAGCGTTGTCTATGAACAGGCTCGTGTAAGCATAGCCTTTATCATCGAATTCAGTGTGTAACGGTCCTAAACCAACTTCGATCTGCGCTTCTACAACTTCATCAAATTTCAGCACCGGCACACCGTAGGGATCTTTCTTTTCGAACTTCTTCTCTTCGATAGCCCTCTTTATCTTCTCAACGCTGTAAACTGTCACAACTGGATCGAGTTTTCCACTAACGCAAACGTAATCTCCGTTTGGTGTTATGTCACATCCGTGCGGGCTCTTTGGCTCAGGAGCGAAGTATATCAGTCCCTCTTTTACGGCTTCCTTCAACCTTATAACCCTGATTCCGTTGATCTCTTCACCTCCACCCTCCCTTACATACTGCTCCGCTTTCTTCCACAGGATTATGTGCATGTAGTCAAAATCGTTTTGTGACATTCCAACTTCAAGTGGAGACTTCCCTTCAAGAACTCCTCCTACAGCCAACTCCGTGTTGAAGGAGTTGCAGAAAGCCAAACCATCGCTCGGACCCCAGCCAACAGCCACAAGATCCTGCGTGTATGGAGGAAGTTCGATCTGGAAGCTTCTTGAAAGATCGAATCTTCCCCTCTTCCTGTCGAAAGCCAAGAACGTATACGTGCCTCTGAAGTACTTCTTGTAGTTCTCTTCTGTCAATTCAACATATGTCTCTCCCGGGATGTACCCTCCCTTTTCTGGATCCCACGGCGTTGCGTACTGGCTAACAATAGCGACATATTCAGTGTTGGGTGTGGCAAAGCAACCTCCGTGGACAGTTTGGGTGTTCGGGACTTTTATTATTTGCTTCGTCTCAAAATCCTTGAGACTAACAACAGCAGCTCTACCATTTGCTTTATCGTTTACGAACAACCATTCTCCATCGAACTCGGCATTGGTTCTGCTTATCTCCGGATGGTGCACGTCTCCCCAGCTCAACGGTCGAATTCCGTTGTAACCACCTTTCAAAACCTCGTGAGTTTCTTTCAAACCGTATCCGTATCCTTGCCAAGGCTCTGGAGTGAATACTGCTATTACTTTATACAGTCTCATGCTTGGAACACCAATAACGAGCACTTGCCCAGAATGCCCGCCGGAGGCAAACATTATGAACTCGTCGTACTTTCCTCCGGGAGTGTAGGTTTTCAAAGCGGCAATAGCATCTTGTTGAGTCAGACCCCTCTGCTCCATTATCTCAGCAAAAGAGGCTGGAGCTGCCGGAGCTGCTCCTCCACCACCAAGCCTCGAAATTCCGGCTCCGACGGCAAATCCAGCAATAAAACCTCCTCCAACGCTCAGACATTCTCTTCATGTCAATTTAGTTCCCTCGTTTTTATTGTTTTTCTTGCTGTTCTTCCTCGCATTTTTCTCCTCCGCCATGGCTCGCACCACCAAAACCAGTTATATATTTGAATTAACGAATGTAACAATAAAAAATGATACCCTAACATTTTAGCGATTGAAAGCCAAGAGTTTTTCTTGTGTTCCCTAAAAAATTTAACGAACTCTGAGTTGTTATCATGATTATATGACTACTTCGAAGACTGTCTTAAAACATCAACTAACATTAGGTAGGCGAATAATTAAAAAGGACGATACCAACCATCAATATAACAATAGTGCGAGATCTAAAGCTACGGTTATATTCTAAAAGCTGTCTCTTATACACATCTGA
>WAQS01000173.1 GCA_015520115.1 Ferroglobus sp. | reverse complement strand
GCGGAGATGGAACTGTTGAGATAGTTATCGATCGAGAGGTAGAAAAATTCGTTGAAAGGCTTAAAAAAGAGATTCCGGATAGAGCTAAAATCGAAAGCGTGAAAGTTGAAAAGTTCGAAGGCTTCTTTGACGACTTTAAAATCGTTGAAAGCGGAGGAAAAACCGGAATTTTAAGCTTACCTCCACCGGACATAGCCGTATGCGAAGATTGCTTAAGGGAGGTTTTCGACGAAAAAGATAGAAGATATCTCTACCCTTTCACGACCTGCACCTCTTGCGGTCAAAGATTTGCGATCTCCGAAAGACTCCCCTTTGATAGAGAAAATACGACCCTCGCTGAGTTTCCCCTTTGTGAAGACTGCAAAAAAGAGTACGAAAATCCGGAGGATAGGAGGTTTTACGCTCAATCCATAGCTTGTCCATCATGCGGTCCGAACTACGAGCTTTTACCAAAGGGAATTTTTGGGGTTGAAGCGATAAAAGAAGCTGCCAAAATGATAGACTCCGGCTATTTTGTGGCGATAAAGGGTATTGGAGGAATACATCTCTCCTGCCTCACGGAAGATGAAATCGTTTGGAAGCTTAGGAAAATTCTCCATCGACCGCAACAACCGTTTGCCGTGATGGTGAGAGATGTCGAAGCTGCAAAAAACCTTGCCGATATAAACGAAGAGGAAATTGAAGAACTTAAAAGCTTCAGGAGACCGATTTTAGTGTGTAAAAAGAGGTTTGAGCTCGAAGCTGTAGCTCCAAACCTCGACACGGTAGGGATAATGCTACCCTACACGCCTTTACATTACATTCTGTTCAAATTTTTAAGAGCTGAAGCTGTGGTTATGACCTCCGCAAACTTCCCCGGAGAGCCGATGGCGACGAATTTTGAAGAACTTAAAGTTCCGTATGATGCTTTTTTGAATCACAACATGAGGATAGCGAACAGAGTTGATGACAGCGTTATGAAGTTTGTCAACGGAAGAAGGATGATTATTAGAAGGTCGCGCGGATTCGTCCCGGAGCCTATTGAGGTGGATATCAAATCTGAAGCCGTTGCTGTGGGGGCTGAACTTTACAACTCTCTCTGCTTTTTGAAGGAAGGAAAAGCTGTAATGAGTCAGTATATCGGCAACACCGCAAACTTCAAAACTTTCAACGACTTTTTCAAAAAAGCCTTGAATCACTTCACGAACTACCTCGACCTAAAGCCAGAATTTATAGTGGCTGACATGCACCCCCTCTACAACACTTCCCTCTTCGCCGAAAAGTTTGGAGAAGAGGTTGGAGCGGAGGTTTTAAAGGTTCAGCATCACTTCGCTCACGCTTTAAGCGTGATGGCAGAGAAAAAGCTCGACGAAGCTGTGGCTATAGCCGTTGACGGAGTAGGTTACGGGATGGACGGAAAGATATGGGGTGGAGAGGTGTTGTACATCAATCTCAGCTCAGGAGAGTTCGAAAGGGTTGGTAGGCTTGAAACGATTAACCTCCTTGGAGGGGATTTGGCTGTTGAAAGACCTCTCAGAGTACTCTTCTCGATAATTTACTCTCAAACCGGTAGCTGGGAAGATCTAAGAGATTACGAAAAGTATTTGAAGAGAGGGGAGAGCTTTGAGATTTTCGAAGAGCAGTTAAAGAAGGGAATTGGAGTTGTTGAAGCATCTTCAGCTGGAAGAGTTCTCGATGCGGCTTCTGCCATGCTTGAAATCTGCTTTGAAAGAACCTACGAAGGAGAACCAGCTATGAAGCTTGAAGCCGTGGCTAAGGAGAGCGAGAGGTATTACGACCCAATAATAGAAACCTCTTGGGAAACCTCGAAATTTTCCTCGCCCTTTGATGGAAAAGGAAGGAGAGGAGAAGTTAAGGTTCTGAAAATAGGAGAAGTTTTTGAAGATGCTTTGAAAAGGTACCTGAATGGAGAAAGGAGGGAAAAAATAGCGTATCAAATTATAAGTTACCTCGCAAGGGGTTTGAGCGAAATAGCCTCGGAATTTAAAGCTCCTCTGGTAATTTCTGGTGGTGTGGCTTACAATTCAATCTTTCAAAAGGAGATCGGGAGAGAATTTTACACGAATGAGCTTGTCGCTTGTGGAGATAACGGAATCTCTCTCGGGCAAATATACGCTTTGAAGGTGATAGAATGATCGTTAGAAGAGAAGATGGAGCCGGCGGAAAATACATGTCGGAGTTTCTAAAGAAGTACGTCTTTTCGAAAATATCTTCGAAAGCCGGGGAAATTTCTCTCGAAGACATGGAGGATTCCGCAGATTTTTCCGAAAATTTCGTTTTCACAACTGACAGCTACACAGTCAAGCCTCCGATATTTAGGGGAGGTAGCATAGGCTCGCTTTCGATTTGCGGCACAGCTAACGATCTCGCTGTTGTTGGAGCTAAGCCAAGCTGCATGAGCTTGAGTTTGATAATTCAGGAGGGTTTTGAGATTGAAAAACTCGAAAAGATAATGGAGGATATTTCAAGAGCAAGAAACGAGGTTGGCGTGGAGATAATAACTGGCGACACGAAGGTCGTTGAAGCGGACATAGGGATTTTCGTTAATACGAGTGGAATTGGAGAGAGAAGTGAGGAACTGGAAGAAAACCTCGAAGTCGTGAGGAGTTACAGAGAATACCCCTTCAGGTGGATTAGAGATAGAGGAGCTGAAGAGGGGGAAGCAGTAATTGTTAGTGGAAGCATAGCCGAGCATGGAT
>WAQS01000172.1 GCA_015520115.1 Ferroglobus sp. | reverse complement strand
CTTTTAGGCTCTCTCACAAAATAGTCGGAAGCTTGGTAAAGAAGAACAAAATTCCCCCGAAGGCAGAGGAGCTGGTAAAAGAAGTCGAGAGTTTTGGAGTAAAAATAGAAGTGTCGGAGGAGGAGTTGAAAGAATGGCTTGACGTCGAAAAGTCTTTGGAAAGGCGGAAAAACATCGGGGGGACGGCAAAAGAAGAGTTGGAGAGAATGATCAAGGAGAGGGAGAGAGAAATTTCTGAAGATGAGGAAAAGCTGAAAGTTTTAAAGTCGAGGATAGAGGAAAGAATAAACTTCCTCATGAGCGAGGTTGAAAGGGTATGCTCGGGAAGAGAGTAAAAATAAGAGCGAAGGGAAGGATTTTCGAAGGAATAGTTATGCCTTCCTTCACCGACAAGCTCGTTCTCAAGCTCGATAACGGCTACAACGTCGGCTTCAAAGATTACGAAATACTCGAAGTCTACGAGGAGGAGTTCAAACTTCCACCACCGCCAAAGGTGGAGTGGAAGGAGGGTCTTCCGAACGTTAAAGTCATCTCTACCGGAGGAACGATAGCGAGCAAAGTTGATTACAGAACTGGAGCCGTGACGAGTCAGTTTTCTGCTGAGGAGATTGTTTCCGACATTCCCGAGTTGGCGGAGATATGCAAAATAGATGCCACCCTTTTGTACAACATACTGAGCGAGAACATGAAGCCCGAGTACTGGATCGAGCTTGCGAGAGAGGTTTACAAGTCGCTAAAAAAGGACTACGAGGGAGTAATAATCACTCACGGAACGGATACGATGCACTACTCTTCGGCAGCCCTTTCCTTCATGGTCTCCACTCCAAAGCCGGTGGTTTTCGTAGGTGCTCAGCGAAGTTCCGACAGACCGAGCAGCGATGCGGCTATAAACATGATCTGCGCAGCACGCACAGCCCTTTCAGATCTTGGAGAGGTTGTGGTTGTTATGCACGGAACTACAAGCGACGATTTCTGCTACATTCATAGGGGTGTGAAGGTTAGAAAGAACCACACTTCAAGAAGGGATGCTTTCCAGAGCGTAAATTATCCGCCGCTCGGTAAAGTCAGCTATCCGGATGGAAAGATCGAGTGGCTGGCTGATAGATTCAGGAGGGGGGAGAGGGAACTCAAACTTAAGGATAAGCTGGAAAAGAGAG
This sequence comes from Ferroglobus sp., assembly GCA_015520115.1. GTDB lineage: Archaea > Halobacteriota > Archaeoglobi > Archaeoglobales > Archaeoglobaceae > Ferroglobus. Next base: position 5,667 of record WAQS01000172.1, on the reverse strand, counting down.
TAGTCTTGATAAAATTCTTCCCGGGACTTTCTCCGGAAATTCTCGACTTCTACTACGATAAAGGATACAGGGGTTTCGTTATTGAGGGAACGGGGCTTGGACACGTCTCTACGAACTGGGTGGAAACGATAAAAAGAATAGCTGATGACAGCCTCGTCGTTATGACTTCCCAGTGTTTGTGGGGGAGGGTTTGCGATAGGGTTTACGATACCGGGAGGTATCTTCTCCAAGCTGGAGTTATCGAAGGAGAAGACATGCTTCCGGAGGTTGCTCTCGTTAAGGTGATGTGGCTTCTTGGAAATTACAACTTGGAGGAGGCTAAAGAACTCGTTAAAAAGAACCTCGTTGGAGAGATCAACGAGAACTTGCAGTTTTATTAGCGGAAATAATTTATAACCTTTTTTGCAGATTTGTTTCGAATGATAATTAAATTTTCTGCCAAGGAACTCCAGAATTTGCACATGAAAGCGGAGGATTTTTGGAGAGTCGGCGGAAAAGATGGTTGGCAGAAGTCTAACGTCGATCCCGAGGAGATTCTCAAACTTTACAGAGGAATATGGATTAAAAAGGGTCACAAACTTGTCGCCTACGTTTATCGGGAGGGGTTGAGGGGGAAAGGTGTGGTTTGGGCAACAAAAGGAGAGTTTCCAGAAGTTGAGGATTGCGAATTCGTTGGCTATCCAAAGCCGAGGGGGGCTAAAAAGCCGGAAGAAGTTTTGGAGGGTGACAACTCTCCGGAGTCGTACATCTCTGCTTCCATGTTTTTGCGGGAAATGAAAGAGTTCGGTTCGCTGTGGGATTGGATGGAGTGGGGGCTGGAAGAGATAATAGGAGAGCTTAATTTAAACGAGTTCGAGCTGTTCGGAGAGTACGATTTGGCTCCAAAGGTTTTTGTTAGAGATCCGGTTGAAGTTGAATTCTTCACGCTACATTTGCTTGAGGGAAAGGTTTACAGAAACAGAGATATTTTTATAGAGGGTTATCGATTCAGAACCGACAGGGAGGTTGTGGGTAAAAATGTGATCCGGTGAAAGGTAATGTGGGATGAGAGCGTGCTGGAGGACGTTGTAAGAAAAGTCGAAGTCGCTTTGGCTAACGGAGCTGAGATCCTCCTCTTTAAAGTTAATACGAAAAACTACGCAGCGATTTTGAGCAGCGTGCTCAGATACTTCACAAGCTTCGGCGAAGGTATTTACGTATCTTTCAACAAACCCTGTAGGAGTTTGAAAAGAATTCTTTCATCATCTGGAGTGAACGTTGAAAAGCTCGTATTCATCGATTGTGTGTCAAGGGAGTACTCTTACGAAAGAGAGGAGGATTGCATTTACGTATCTTCTCCCGATCCAGTTCACATTCAAGTCGCCTTGAAGAGAGCAATGGAAAAGCTCAATTCGAACCACAGATTCGTCTTCTTCGACTCCTTATCTACGATTTCCCTGTACAAGTCTAAGGAATCCATGATAAAGTTCCTCAGGCAAGTTACCGGAAGAATGCGAGCGGAGGGATTTACGGTCATTTTATTCACCCTAAGTGGGGAGCTTGACGAGTCGACGTATGCTCAAGTTTTTCTGATGAGTGATGAGGTGATTGAGCTCGTATGAGGGTGAGATTCGGTGTTGATGTAATAGATGAGCACGAAATTCCATCGACTGTTGCTGTTTTTACTGAAAACGTCGGAGGCTGCGCGAGGGAATTTGCCATCACCGCAATGAGGCTTTCTTCCCAAAATGAGAACGTTAAAAGCTACTACTTCTCTGTAACGGATGCGGTCGAGGAGGTGAAGGACAAAATTTCTCTAACTTTCCCTAAAGAGAATCCTGAGAGCGTTTTAGAGAACGTGGAAATTGTCAGTTTCGCTGAAGCGTATTTCGAAAAAAGCGCGATTCCAATGAGGTGGATAGGCGGTAAAGAGATGCTTGAAAGTATGAGGGAGAGAAGGGAGATAATGGTAGAAATTATAAATGCTTTTGATAATATTGAGGAAAACAGTTTTATCTTCTTCGACTCCCTAACGGATCTCGTGAGGCTTGTGGGGTTTGAGATAAAGTGGAGAGACCTCATAGACTTCATAAAAGGATTAAAGAAGGTTTGTAAGAGAAAAGAATCCATCGTAGCTTTTCACTACTCCAAATTGCCTAATGAAAGGGAAAACGAGCTACTTGACCAGTTCGACATAGTGGTAGATTTCGAACTCAGCTACGAGAGAGGGGAAATGAGAAGGTGGATGTACATAAGAAAGTTCTCCGGGTTGATGCCATTTATAGAACGTTCCGGAATTTCAAGATTTGAGGTTAAGCTTGATCCCTTCGTCGGCGCCGTAATTTCGAGGGTTCACAGGGTGATATGATGCTACTCTCAACGGGAATTCCGGGATTGGACAAGATGCTTGGGGGTGGAATTCCAAAGGGATACGTGGTTGGGGTAATCGGAGGATACGGCACGGGAAAAACGACTCTTTCTCTACACTTTATCAGCGAGGGAGTTAGAAGAGGAGAGAAGTGCATTTTCATAAGCTTTGAGGAGGATGAAGAGAGCATTATTGAAACCGCAAAAGGCTTCGGCATGAGTCTTGAAAATGACGTAAGAATTCTGAGACTCGAAGCGGAAGTCGTGAAGGATAGCTTTGAAAAAATTGAAAATGAAATAAAAGCAGTTTTCGCAAATTTTGGTGTGGAAAGGGTTGTGATAGATAATATAAGCGTCCTCGAAACCCTTTACTCGGAAAGGGAGAGGTATAAAGCCCTATCTACCTTTAAGAGGATTATAAAGGAGAGCGGTGCAACAGCGATTATAACGAGCGAGAGCGATAAGGACAATCCGCTTCACTCGAAATACGGAATTCTCGAATACGTTTCCGACGGGTTGATAGTTCTCAGAATGACGAGGGGAGGCGAGTTCGAGGAGGTAATATTGATTGTGGAGGTTTTAAAGATGCGGAGAATGAATCACTCAAGAAGACCCCGTCCCTACACGATTTCTGAGGGGGGTATGGAGGTATTTGAAGAGGCTGAGATAGTTTGAAAACGCTTTTATACCAGCTGAATAGAATTTAGTTTAATGGTCAAAAGAGAGAGGATCGAGCTGGGGGAGGAAATAAGGATATTCTCTCCACTTGAGGAGAAGATAATGGAGTTTCTGTGGGAGAAAAAAGAGGCAACCCTTTCGGAGATTGCTAAAGGCGTAAATGCGTCGATGTCAAGTGTTGCTGCTACGCTCGACAGGCTTGAAAAGAACGGATTCGTTAGGAAGGAGAAGAAGAGCGTTGACGGGAGAAGGAAGTTCGTGTTTTATCCGGCTGTGAGCAAGAAGGATGTGGAGGTTAATTTCGTTCAAAGCATTCTCGACAGGTTGATCGACAAATTTGGAGATGTCGTTGTAGATTACTTCTACAAGAGGGTGGAGAGGAAGTGAATTCAATAGCCTGCGCGTTTTACTGTCTCGCGAACTCCAACTTCGGTAAAGCTTTTTTTGTTTTTAGCGTGGGAGTTGCTGTAGCCACCTTAGGATACCTGCTTTCAAGGGATTCGATTCTTAAGGTGAGGTTCTACATTTTCGCAAACGCTTTTGTTGCGGTCAATTTGCCGGTAATATACTTCTCAATGTCCTGCGACATGTTCTGGTTTATGAAGTACTATGCTCTCTACGCATTGACCTTCGGAATCCTCCTTCTCAGCTTTCCAAAAGCTTACAAATTGTACTTGAGAAAGAGGTACGGTTTCAGAATTGATGACGAACTCGCGAAAAAGCACGGTTTGAAGAGAGTTTACGTGCTGAACACGCTCCTACCCAAGGCATTCACGATAGGAAGGGATGTTTTTGTGAGCGAAGGCTTGCTTGAGTTACTTGAGGAGGACGAGCTTTCGGCTGTTATATACCACGAGAAATTTCACGCTATGCAAAACAAACTGTTTTCGCTTAAAGCCGTTAAGTTTTTGACCTTCCTTCACATCCCCGAGAACGAAATCGAGAAAGCTGCAGATGAGTACGCTGAGAGGCTTGTTGGCAAAGATGCGCTTCGAAGAGCCAGAAGAAAACTGGAGAACTTCTATTCTTGAGGTAAAAATTTATATCTGTTTAGTTTAACGAATTTCATGTACTACTTCATTTACGTAACAGCCTCTTCCAAAGAGGAGGCTGAAAAGATCGCTAAGCACCTCCTTGAAAAGAAGCTTGCCGCTTGCGTTAATTTCTGGAAAATAGAGTCGATGTACTGGTGGGAGGGAGAGATTCAGAGGGATGAAGAGTATGCGATGATAGTAAAGACGAAAGCTGAGAAGTTCTCCGAGGTTAGGGAGGAGATAAAGAAAATCCACAGCTACACGACTCCGTGCATATGCGCTTTGAACGTTGAGGAGGGTGATAGGAAGTATTTGGACTGGATAGATGAAACGGTAGAATGAAGGTCGCAACTTACGGGGAAAGGAGAGTTGTAAAGTACGACGGTGAGCGCTGGAAGCTTTTAAAAGAAAAGAGGAAGGTAGCGAAGGAGATAATGGAAACCCTCGAAGACTTCGGAATTCCCTCGATTTTGTACGGGAGCGTAGCGAGGGGAGATGTTAAGGAAAGTAGCGATGTGGATATTTTCGTCCCCCTTCAAATTCCCTCCTTTAAAATAGAACTCGCCCTTTCGGATTTCGAAATTTTGGAAAAAAGGATAATCCAGGCAACTCCGAATCACGTTGTTAAGGGTGAATTCGTTTTGGCTAACGCTAACGTTAGCTTCCCTCTTGCGAAGATGAAAGATAGAGAGCTGGATTTCTACAAATTTGGAGGGGCAATTACCCTCGCTGAGTTGAAAAAGGACAAAAGAGTTTGCGGAGTTGATAAGAGGCTTGTGCTTATAATTCCCGAGAGCTTTGGGCACGTGGAAATTCCGATCAACGAGCTCGATAAAAGTGAAGTTGCAAAAATTCTTGGAGTAGGAGTGGACATAGTTGAGGAGAGAATTAGAGTACTGGAGAGGAGGAGGGAGATAGGTAGAACCGGGGTATTTTTAAAAGAGAAGGTTGCAGAGTTCGACAGCTTCGAAAAGTTCCTCGAAAAAATTTCGGAAAGAAATCAACTCGTGAGGAGGAGGGTGAAGCTTTAATTTTAATTAAAAGCCCGGTGTTCAGCAGCTTTGCTGCAGCTGTCGTTTTTCTTGATGCGTCGTACAGAATGTTCATGATCATGTTTAGTATATACTTCTTAATCTCTTGAGCAGAGGTATCACGCCGGGGTTTTTTGCTCGTCGCACTTGAGCATATCGACTTCTTACCTTCCTACTCTGATTATTCACTCGAAACACTCATGCCTTTTCTGGAATTTTTGGACTATCATCTGGGAATACTCTTCTTGGAATCATCTCTTTAGACACTTCGCTCTTCTTTTAACCCTTTGATGATTTCCCCAAGTTCTTTAAAGTCTTCAATTTCTTCAAAGAGCGTTTTTAACTTGAAATTCTGAACGAATTTGTGAACGCTTTTGCATCAAGTCTTCAAAACCCCTCAACTCCGAGTGTCGCAATTTGCTCTCATCTCTTCCAAAAATTTCCGAAATGAAGGACTGTAGTTTTGAGACTCTTTACTTTATCGTTTCCCAGAGAATTTCGTAGTTGGCACCAGAATATCAATGAATTAGCATATTTCTTACACCCTCTGATCTCTTTCACGGAACGGCGTATACGAT
>WAQS01000171.1 GCA_015520115.1 Ferroglobus sp. | reverse complement strand
CCTCTCCACTGGAGCATCGTCTAAGCTGCCGAGCTCCCTTTTGAAAATCTCGGAGTAAATTCTTCCTCCATAGACACTCTTGGACCCTATCCTTTCACCCCTCTCCAGTAAAACAACGTTAAAACCGTACTTAGCAAGCTTTATCGCCGCTCCTAATCCCGAAGCTCCCCCTCCAACTATTACCGCATCGAATTTCTCCTCCATTTCGGATCACTTGATTTTATTTTCAATCGATATTTTATTAATTTCGCCCAGCTCTTGTATCGAAATTGTAAAATTTTAATCGAACTTTTCTTTCCAAATACATATACTTTTCGGTAAGTTTTCGAACATTGTCTACAATTACTTAAAATTTAATGTTTACAATAGTCAATCGGCAAAGTTTGAGGAGATGATAAAATTGCGAAAAATTTAAATAATTTTTAATTATAATACTGACAAGAAGAGAGGTGTCCGGGAATGAAAATAAAGTATTTTCTGATATCTCTGCTGATTTTTGCCGTAGTAATAGCCGGATGTCAACAAAAACCCGAAGAGAAAGCTACACCAACGCCAACACCAACTGAGGCTAAAACGCCAACTCCGGAAAAAAAGGTCGAAACGCTGTATTTCGGTGCACCGATAAGTCTGAGTGGCAAATTCTCCAAAGAAGGGCAGATGTCGTTGTGGGGAATGCAAGTTGCGATTAAATGGATAAACGAAAAGCACGGAGGAATTAAAATCGGAGACAAAGTTTACAAGGTCGAATTGAAGTATTACGACGACGAGTCGAAGAAGGAGAACGTTCAGAGCCTCGTTGAGAGGCTTGCTACAGTTGACAAAGTCAAGTTTATTCTCGCTCCCTACAGCTCAGGTTTAACTCTTGCCGCTGCACCGATAGCGGAAAAGTACGGAGTTCTGATGAACAGTCATGGAGGAGCGAGCGACTACATATTTGAGCAAGGCTATTACTACGTTGTCCAGACTTTAAGTCCAGCAAGCAAGTATCAAACTGGATTCCTCGATATGATTAAGAAAATCGATCCAAATGCGAAAAAACTTGCTTTGGTTTACAAAGACACTGAATTCTCAAGAGCAGTGTTCAAAGCAGCTAAAGAGCATGCCGAAAAGCTTGGCTTCGAGATAGTTTACGAGAAGACTTATCCGAAGGGTGCAACAGACTTGTCACCGATATTGAACGAGTTAAAGAACTACGAGCCAGACATACTCATCGGCGGAGGACATTTCGCTGACGGTCAGCTTTTAGTCAGTCAGATGGCTGAGCTAAAAGTTAACGTGAAAGCCGCTTCCATCCTCGTCGCTCCTACTCTGCCTCAATTCTACGAGGCTCTTGGAGTTAAAGCCGAAGGCATTTTTGCTCCAGCCCAGTGGGAAGTTGGAGTCAGGTACAGTCCGGAAGTTGCTGAAAAGCTTGGAATAGACTGGTACGGTCCGACACAGGAGGAGTTCTTGGAGATGTTCAGAGAGATTTCCGGAAGCGATAAGCCTCCGAGCTACCATGCGGTTGAAGCAGCTGCAGCAGTCTTGTCTTACGCTTACGCTATAGAGAAAGCTCAAAGCCTCGATCCAAAGGTTGTGAGGGAAGCTATGAACGACATCGAATTCATGTGCGTCTACGGAAAGTGGAAGATAGATCCGGAAACCGGAAAGCAAATAGGACATGAAATGGTCATAGTACAGTGGCAGGGTGGAAAGAAAGTGATCGTGTGGCCGCCTGAAGCTGCTAACGCTGAGCCGTACTATCCAATGCCAACTTGGGAGGAGAAAGAGCAAGGAAAGTTGGCTCAGAAGTAAAAATCAAAATCTTTTAATATTATATTTTTTAGGTGGACTCAATGGCGTTAGTTGAGAATCTCGTCTCAAATTTAATCTACGGTCTCCTCCTCGGAATGATCTACGGTATATCGACGATGGGGTTAAGCATAATATTCGGAGTCTTGAGGATCGTTAACGTCGGGCATGGAGCTTTCATAATGATAGGGGCTTTTACAGTTTACTGGCTTTTCGTGCTTTATAAAGTAATTCCTCCAGCGGCTTTGTTCTTTGCGTTGCTCTTTGGAATGGTAATCGGCTTCGCTATTTTTTACTCCGGAATAAAAAGACTCATTGACGCTCCGGAACTCGCTACACTTCTTGCCACCTTCGGCTACGGATTGTTAATAGAAGAGGTCGCCAAATTCTTTTGGGGTCCGGAATTCTACGGGTACAGCTGGGATATCGGCTCGATAAATCTTGGGATAACGCTCATTCCGTATCCAAAGCTTCTTGCCGCATTCTTTTCAATTTTCCTCGCTTTTTCCGTTTACACATTTATAAGAAGAACGAAGTTCGGTATGGCGATTAGGGCTGTTGTGGAGGATAGAGAGGGAGCTTTAGCGTGTGGAATA